>NZ_JBSFWR010000002.1:0-217991 GCF_053594915.1 Kitasatospora sp. NPDC002543
GAGTACGGCGGCCAGTGGCTGCGCGCCGCCGGCGAGGAGCCTCGGCTGCTGCGCCGCCACCGGGACTGGTACCTGGGCGTCGCCACCTGGGGCGACCTCGGTGGTTCGGCCCCGGGGTCTCGTCCCGACTCCTCCCCCGCGATCCGCGTCCGAAACCGGATGGAACCTGGCGTTTTGTCCGGTTCATCGGGATGGGACGTTCGAATCGAACGGGTCGGCGGCCGGACTCGCCGCGCCCTCGGCGGGTAGCGTCTCCCTGACGGCCGCGGCAGGACCCGCGGCGTACCGCCGGGCACGGCGGATTCGGCAGGGGAGTGGTGGTAGCGAGGATGGCGCGGGGCGGAAAGGCCTTCAAGGCCGTGGCCAAGGGCATGGCCGTGGTGGCGAGCGCGGCCGCCGTGATCGAACGGCGCCGGCGTGCCGCGATGGCGGCCGACCCGCACGAGCCGGCCCTGCCGGCGCCGGCCGACGGGCAGGGGCCCGCGCTGGTGGGCGGGCACGTCCCGGCGCTCGCCGAGGCACCCGGCCCGGTGCCGGTCCCGCGGTCCGACCCGGCCCCGGCGGCCGGGACGGCCCCGCCGTCCGCCGCGGCGGCTCCGGCCGCGCCGCCCGCGCCGGCCGCGCACGCCGGGCTCGGGCGGGAGTACCACCCCGGCCGCCCGGCCACCCCCGCCGAGGCGGTGCCGTGGGGGCTGCGGGTGGCCGCCGAGTCGACCTGGCGGCTGCTGCTGCTCGGTGCCGCGCTCTACGTCGTCTTCTACGTGGTCGACATGCTGCGGCTGGTCGCCTTCTCGGTGCTGGCCTCGCTGCTGATCACCGCGCTGCTGGAGCCCTCGGTCTCCTGGCTGCGCCGCCGCGGGGTGCCGCGTTCGCTGGCCGCCGGCGGGGTGTTCACCAGCGGCCTGGCCGGAATCGGGCTGGTCGGCTGGTTCGTGGTCTGGCAGGTGTCGACCAACCTCTCGGACGTCACCACCCAGGTGAAGACCGGCGTCAACCAGCTCCGGGACTGGATGGTCACCGGGCCGCTGCACCTGACCCAGCAGCAGATCACCGACTTCGCCAACCAGATCACCAAGGCCATCACGACCAACACCGATCAGCTCACCTCGGCCTCGATCACCGGCGCGCAGATCGCCGTCGAGGTGCTGACCGCGCTGCTGATGACCTTCTTCACCACCTTCTTCTTCCTCTACGACGGCGCGAAGATCTGGAACTGGGCACTGCGCGGCCTGCCCCGGCACTCCCGCTTCGCGATGGCGGGGGCCGGCCCGAAGGCCTGGGCGACGCTCACCGCGTACGTGCGGGGCACCGTCTGCGTGGCCTTCATCGACGCGCTCTGCATCGGCATCGGCGTCGACCTGCTGGGCGTGCCGCTGGCCCTGCCGCTGGCCGTGATCATCTTCCTGGGTGCCTTCGTCCCGCTGGTCGGAGCCCTGGTCACCGGGACCGTCGCGGTGCTGATCGCGCTGGTCACCCAGGGGCCGTGGACGGCGCTGATGGTGCTGGTGGTGCTGGTGGTGGTGATGCAGGTGGAGAGCCACATCCTGCAGCCGCTGATCCTCGGCCGGGCCGTCCGGGTCCACCCGCTCGGCGTGGTGCTCGGGGTCGCGGCCGGCGGCATCATCGGCGGCATCGGTGGCGCGGTGGTCGCCGTCCCGCTGATCGCCGTCACCAACACCGTGGTCACCCACCTGCGCCGCCGCAACGAGGCCGGCCAGGCCGTCTTCACCGCGCTCGAAGCCGCCCGTGAGGCCGCCGAACGGACGGCCGAACGCACCGTCGAGGGGACGGCCGACCGCACCGCCGCCCCGCAGGCCGCACCCGTCGCCGACTGATCCCCCCCCGGCCGGCCACCCCGCCACCGGCCGCCCCACCGGTCGGGGTGCCGCTCGGAGGGAGAACGACGACGGGCCCCGCACGGACACGAAGTCCGTACGGGGCCCGTCGGGGCACCGGGGTGCGTCAGGCGTCGGCGAGGGCGGCCTCGGAGTCGAGGACGCCGGCCACGGCCTGGAGGACGGCGGCGATCTTCATCGAGGCCTGGACGACCTCGCGCTCGACGCCGGCCTTGCGCAGCACGGCCTCGTGCGAGTCGAGGCACTGGCCGCAGCCGTTGATGGCCGAGACCGCGAAGCACCAGAGCTCGAAGTCGACCTTCTCGACGCCCGGGGTGCCGATGATGTTCATCCGCAGACCGGCCCGCATCGTGCTGTACTCCTTGTCGGAGAGCAGGTGCAGCGTCCGGTAGTAGACGTTGTTCATCCCCATGATCGCGGCCGCGCCCTTGGCGGCGGTGTACGCCTCCGGGGAGAGGTTGGCCTTGGCCTCGGGCTCCAGCTCGCGCAGCAGACCGGGGCTGCGGGTGGCCATCGCGCAGGACAGCACGGTGCCCCAGAGCTGCTGGGCGGGGAGGTCGGAGTTGCCGATGACCGAGCCCAGGTTGAGCTTGAGGTCCTTGGCGTAGTCCGGGAGGGCGGCCTTCAGGTCGTCGAGAGCCATGGGTCAGCCCGCCAGCAGGGCCTGGGCGTCGAGGGTGTCCTCGCCCTTGCTCCAGTTGCACGGGCACAGCTCGTCGGTCTGCAGGGCGTCCAGCACCCGCAGGACCTCCTTGGGGTTACGGCCGACGGAGCCGGCGGTGACCATGACGAACTGGATCTCGTTGTTCGGGTCGACGATGAAGACGGCGCGCTGGGCGGTGCCGTCCGCGTTCTCGACGCCGCAGTCGCGCATCAGGTCGTGCTTGATGTCGGCCAGCATCGGGAAGGGCAGGTCGCGCAGGTCCTTGTGGTCCTTGCGCCAGGCGTGGTGCACGAACTCGGAGTCGCCGGAGACGCCGAGGATCTGGGCGTCGCGGTCGGCGAACTCGTCGTTCAGCTTGCCGAACGCGGCGATCTCGGTCGGGCAGACGAAGGTGAAGTCCATCGGCCAGAAGAAGACGACCTTCCACTTGCCCTCGTAGGACTTGTGGTTGATGTCGGCGAAGGCGCTCGCGGCGTCCAGGTCGACACAGGCCTTGAGGTCGAACTCGGGGAACTTGTCACCGATCGTGAGCACGTTCGCTTCTCCTGAAGTGAGATGAGGGGAGCTTTGTCCGGAATCCGGACACCACTCACGATTCCACATCGTGGACTGATCAGGGAAATAGCTACACTGGATGTGTCTGATCGGAGATTGTTATCAGTACCGAATCCCCCACGTCGCGGCCGGGTCCCCGCCGGAACGGCGGCACCAGGACGGAGCCGACTGTGGCGAGCGCCACAGTGCGCGGCCCGCGCACCCCGACCGTCGCCCAGCTGCGGGCCTTCGTCGCGGTGGCCGAGCACCGGCACTTCCGGGAGGCCGCCGCCGCCACCGGGACCAGCCAGCCCGCGCTGTCCGGGGCGGTCGCGGCGCTGGAGGAGTCGCTCGGGGCGCAACTGGTCGAGCGTACGACGCGCAAGGTGATCGTCACCCCACTGGGGGAGCGGGTGCACCGGCACGCCCGCACCGTGCTCGCCTCGCTGCAGGCCCTCACCGAGGAGGTGGAGGCCGCCCGCCGCCCGTTCACCGGGCCGCTGCACCTCGGTGTCATCCCGACCGTCGCGCCCTACCTGCTGCCCACCGTGCTGCGGCTGGTCCGCGACCGCTTCCCGGACCTGGAGCTGCACGTCCACGAGGAGCGCACCCCCTCGCTGCTGGAGGGCCTGGCCGCCGGGCGGCTGGACGTCCTGCTGCTCGCGCTGCCGGCCGGCGGGGCCTCGCCGACCAGGGACATCCCGCTGTTCGACGAGGACTTCGTCCTGCTCACCCCGCCCGGCCACCCGCTCGCCGGGCGGATCGACGTGCCGCGCGACGTGCTGCTCGACCTGGACGTGCTGCTGCTGGAGGAGGGGCACTGCCTGCGCGACCAGGCGCTGGACATCTGCCGCGAGGTCGGCGCCGACCCGACGGGCTCGACCACCCGCGCGGCCGGCCTGTCCACCCTGGTCCAGCTGGTCGCCGGCGGGCTCGGGGTGACCCTGCTGCCCGCCACCGCGCTGGACGTCGAGGCCGGCCGCACCGACCGGCTGGCCGCCGTCCGCTTCGCCGCCCCGGCCCCCGGCCGCCGGATCGGGCTGGCCGTCCGGCCGGGCTCGGCCCGCAGCGCCGAGTACGAGCGCTTCGCGGCCGCGCTGCGCGAGGTGCTGGCCGAGCTGCCGGTCCGGATCGTGTCCTAGAGGCCGGGATCCGGGGCCTGGGGCCGCCGGGCCCCTAGCTCTCCGCCGGGGTGCCCAGGCAGAGCCCGACCGTGGTGGCGACCAGCAGTTCCAGGGCCTCCAGGGTGTCCTGGTCGGGCCGGTCGCCGCCCTGGCGCAGGGTGAGGTGGCGGGCCGTCAGGCCGTCGAAGCCGCTGAGGAAGTGGACGGCGATCCGGCGGGCGGGCAGCGCCAGGGTCAGGCCGTGGGCGGCCGCGAGGGCGCTGAGCATCTCGCCGGCGGTGCCCTCGATGTCGTGCTGGAGCCCGAGCATGATCTCCTGCATGTCCGGGTCCCGCATGGCCAGCGCCCCGAACTCGCTCAGCAGCACGCAGCGCCCGTGCTCGCCGGTGGCGGCCTCCCAGAGCGCGTGCACCAGGGTGCGGACCTGCTCGCCGAACGCGCCGTCGCCGGGGGAGGCGGCCCGCACCTCGCCGACGAAGTCGGACTTCAGCTGCTCCACGACGGCCCGGTAGAGGTCCTTCTTGGTGCCGAAGGTGTAGTGCACCGTCGCCTGTGCCACGCCCAGCTCGGCCGCGATCGCACGGGTGCTGCCGGCCGCGATTCCCTCCCGGGTCATCAGGTCGATCGCGGCCTGGATCAGTTGCGGTCGGCGTTCGGAGGCGGGGACATGAGCCATCCAGTCAGGGTAGCGCCATGGGCGGGCAACTGCGTCGACCAATCTTGTCGATCAACTTTGTCACTCGACAAAGTTCGGTCTACGGTAGGACCCGACCTGCCCTGACCGACCCGAGGGACCGCCGATGGCCACGTACCTGTACCGATTGGGCCGATTCTGCTTCCGGCGACGACGGGCCGTCGTCGCAGCCTGGATCGCCCTGCTCATCGCCGTCGGCGGGGCCGCGGGCGCGTTCGCCGGCAAGACCACCGACGAGTTCAAGGTCCCGGGCACCGAGGCGCAGGCCACCCTGGACCGGATCAAGGACACCTTCCCGGAGCAGGGCCACGGTTCGGCGCAGGTCGTCTTCGCCGCCGGCGCGCCCGGCGGCATCACGGCGCCCGAGGTGGGCAAGGCGGTCGGCGAGGCCGTCGCCCGGATCGCCGGGGTGCCGGGCGTGGCCGCGGTGCCCGACCCGTACGCCACCGGCGCGCTCTCGCCGGACGGGAAGGTCGCGATCGCGCTGGTCTCCTTCGACCACAAGCTCGCCGACGTCACGGACCGGCAGCGCGAGGCCGTCAAGGCCGCCGCCGAGCCGGCCCGCGCGGCCGGGCTGGACGTGGCCTTCGGCGGCGACGCCTACAACACGATGGCCCAGATCGAGGGCGGCAGCGAGGCGATCGGCCTGGTGGTGGCCGGAGTGGTCCTGGTGGTCACCCTCGGCACGCTGGTCGCCGCCGGGCTGCCGCTGCTGACCGCGCTGGTCGGCGTCGCGGTGACGATGGCCGCCCTGCTGGCGCTCACCGGCTCATTCGAGATCATCACCACCGCGCCGGTGCTCGCCCTGATGGTCGGCCTCGCGGTCGGCATCGACTACGCGCTGTTCATCCTGTTCCGGCACCGCCGGCACCTGGACGAGGGCCTGGAACCGGAGGAGGCCGCCGCCCGGGCCACCGCGACCGCCGGCAGCGCCGTCGTCTTCGCCGGCCTGACCGTGGTGGTCGCGCTCGCCGGACTCGCCGTCGCGGGCGTCCCCTTCCTGACCGTGATGGGCCTGGCCGCCTCCGGGGCCGTCGTGGTGGCCGTCCTGGTCGCGATCACGCTGCTGCCCGCCGTCCTGGGCTTCACCGGCCGGGCCATCGACCGGCTGCCGATCTGGAAGCGGGCCCTGACCGCCAACGGCCGCACCACCATGGGCGAGCGCTGGGGCCGCTTCGTGGTCCGCCGCCCGCTGCCCGTGCTGCTGGTCGGACTGGCCGGGCTGGGCGCCCTGGCGGTGCCCGCCGCGAGCCTGAACCTCGGCCTGCCGGGCGGCGGTTCACAGGCCGCCGGGACGGACGCGCGCAAGGCGTACGACCTGGTGAGCGAGAGCTTCGGGCCGGGCTTCAACGCCCCGCTGGTGGTCGTGGTGGACGCCCACGGCGCACCGCAGCCGGAGCAGGCGGTGCGGGGCGTGGCCGCGAAGCTCCAGACCCTCGACGGCGTCGGGACGCTGCTGCCGCCGGCCGTCGATCCGGCGAGCGGCACCGCGCTGGTGACGGTCATCCCGCGGACCGGCCCCGACCACGAGGACACCAAGGCGCTGGTCAACGAGATCCGCGGCCAGAAGGCGGAGCTCAGGTCGGCGACCGGGGCGGACATCGCCGTCACCGGCACCACGGCCGCCAACATCGACGTCTCCACCAAGCTCGGCCAGGCGCTGCCGCCGTTCCTCGCGGTGATCGTCGGGATCGCGGTGGTGCTGCTGGCCCTGGCGTTCCGCTCGGTGCTCGTCCCGCTCAAGGCGGTGGCCGGCTTCCTGCTCAGCGTCACCGCCTCGCTCGGCGCGGTCGTCGCGGTCTACCAGTGGGGCTGGCTGGACGGGCTGATCGACGTGCCGAAGGTCGGCCCGGTGGTGAGCTTCGTGCCGATCCTGCTGATCGGCGTGCTGTTCGGACTGGCGATGGACTACGAGCTCTTCCTGGTCTCCGGGATGAAGGAGCAGTACGTCCACGGGGCGGCGCCGCGCGAGGCCGTGGTGGCCGGTGTGCGGAACGGGGCCCGGGTGGTCACCGCGGCCGCGCTGATCATGGTGGCGGTGTTCGGCTCGTTCGTCTTCGGCCACGACCCGATCGTCCAGCCGATCGGCTTCGCCCTCGCGGTGGGCGTGCTGGTGGACGCCTTCGTGGTGCGGATGGCGCTGGTGCCGGCCGCGATGGCGCTGTTCGGCAGGGCGGCCTGGTGGTTCCCGAAGCGGCTGGAGAAGGTCGTGCCGCGGGTGGACATGGAGGGCGAGCAGCTGATCGCCCGGCTCGCGGAGCAGACCGAGCGGACCGAGCAGGCGGCGCCGTAGCCCCCGCGGGAGCCGGCCCGGGGCTGACGGCCGTACGGCCGGTACCGCGCGCCCGGTGGGACCCGTTCCCGCCGGGCGCGTCCGCGTCCCCGCGTCCGCGTCCCCGCGTTCACGCCCGTACGTTCACGTCCGCGCGTTCACATCCCGGCGGGCAGCCGCTGCTCGAACCAGACCACCTTGCCGGTGCCCAGCCTGGTCGCGCCCCAGCGGTCCGCGCACCGGGCCACTATCTGCAGCCCGCGCCCCCGTTCGTCCTCCGGCCCGGTGCGGCGCGGGCGCGGCAGCAGCGGGCTGTCGTCGCCGACCTCGCAGCGCAGCCGGGTGGTGCGCACCAGGCTCAGGGTGACCGGCCGGGTCGCGTGCTGGACGGCGTTGGTCACCAGCTCGCTGACCATCAGCTCGGTCGCCTCGCTGAGATCGTCCAGCCCCCAGCGGCGCAGTGTGTGCGCGGCCAGCCGGCGGGCCCGGCCGGGGGTCTCGTTGCGCGGCTGGAGGTACCAGTGCGCGACGTCCCCGGCCGGGATGCCGTCGAAGCAGGCGCCGAGCAGCGCGATGTCGTCGCCGCGGTCGCCGGGCGGCAGGATGCGCAGCGCCTCCTGGCAGAGCTGTTCCGGGGACTGCCAGCGGGCGGCGGCGATCCGGGCGCGCAGCAGCTCCAGGCCGTCGCTGATCGGGCGGGTGCGGGTCTCCACCAGGCCGTCGGTGAACAGCAGCAGCGCGGAGCCGGGCGGCGCGGGCAGTTCGACGGAGTTGAAGTCGACCCCGCCGACGCCGATCGGCGCCCCGGAGTCCAGTTCGACCAGCTCCGCGGTGCCGTCCGGGCGGACCAGCACCGGTGGGACGTGCCCGGCGTTGGCCATCACCACCCGGTTGGCGATCGGGTCGTAGACCGCGTAGACGCAGGTGGCCAGGTGCTGTTCGCGCCCGAGCCGCTGGGCCTGCTCGTCCAGATGGTAGAGCACCTCGTGGGGCGGCAGGTCGAGGGCGGCGAGGGTCTGGGCGCTGGTGCGCAGCTGGCCCATGATGGCGGCCGAGGTGAGGGAGTGGCCCATCACGTCGCCGACGATCAGGGCGACCCGGTTGCCGGGCAGCGGGACGGCGTCGTACCAGTCCCCGCCGACCTGCGCGCCGCGCTCACCGGGCAGGTAGCGCTGGGCGATCCGGACGCCGTGCGACTGCGGCAGGCGCAGCGGCAGCATGCTGCGCTGGAGCTCGTTGGCGATCTCCCACTCGCGGGCGTAGCGCAGCGCGGTGTCCACGGCCAGCCCGGCCTGGGTGGCGAGGTGCGCCGCAGTCGCGGTGTCCGCGGCGTCGAAGACCGGACGGCCGGTGCGTTCGGGAGGGCGGCGGATCAGTATCAGCAGCCCGAGCACGGCCTTGCGGCCGCGCAGCGGCAGGGCGAGGACGGAGGTGCCGGCGGCCAGCCGGGCCACCCCGCGGGTGCCGTACAGCTCGCGCAGCAGGGTCTCGGCGCGTTCGGCGGAGGGGGTGCCGAGGACGGCGGGGTCGGCGGGGCGGCGGCTCAGCAGGGCGTGGGCGAGCGCTCCGCCGCGGGTCACCGGGGTGGCCGGTCCGCCGTCGGCGGTCGAGCGGGCGCCGTAGCGGGAGCGGCGCCGGTCGTCCAGGCCGCTCGGGCGGCCGCGGCGGCCGATCCGGGTGCCGGTGCTGTGGTGTATCCGCAGCTCCTCGGGGAAGCCGGGTTCGCGTTCGACGTTGGGCAGCGGGTCGCGCAGGTGGACGACGGCGGCGTCGGCGAGCGTCGGGACCAGCACCCGGCCGATGTTGCGCAGCGTCGCGGCGAGGTCGAGGGCGCTGTTGATCCGCCGGGTCGCCGAGTCGAGGTAGGCCAGGCGGTCCGCCATCTCGGTGCGCTCGGGCCGCGCGCCCGTCCGTCGCGCCGGGGCGGCCGCGGGTGGTGCCGGGGCCGCGGGCGGCGCCGTCGGGGCCGAGGTCGGGGCCGGTGCGGCGGCCGGGACCTGGCGGCGCTGACCCGGGACGGCGGGCGGCTGCTCCGCCTCGGTCTTGAGCTGGTCGCGCACGGCTGCCTGTCCTGGATTCGGTGTGGTCGGTGAGCTGTTCTGTTGCGCCGGCCGCGGGTGCGGCAGGTCCTGTCCTGGTGCGGTCAGCCGACGCGTCGACAGCACAGGAACAGCTGTTCCTCCGGCGGCAGCGAGGTACTGGCCGGTGCGTACGGATGCCCCGAGCACTCCTCGACGGCGAAGCCCGCCGAGACCAGAACCCGCTCCAGATCCTCCCTCAGATACCCACTGATCCGCAGCTCTCTGCCAAGGAACGGAAGCGGAACGTGATCCAGGTCCGCCTCGACCATACCGAGCGCCAGCAGTCCGCCCGGACGCAGGAGTTCGCGCAGCTGCCCCAGGACGGTCGGGATCTCGTCCTGCGGCAGCAGGATCAGTGAGAAGAACGCGGTGATCGCGGCGAAGCCGCCCCGGCCGTCCGGCCCCAGCCCGGGGGCGTTCCAGACCCGGTCGGCACGCTCGGTGGCCAGATCGTACAGGTCGATCCGATGGAACACCGGCGCGAACACACCTGGGAAGGCGGTCCGCCGGGCCAGTGCGAGCATCCCGTCGGAGAGGTCCACGCCGGTCACCCGCAGGCCGGCCGTGGCCAGCTGGCGGACGGTCGGGTCGCCGGTGCCGCAGCCCACGTCCAGCACCCGCGCGCCGGGTTCGAGCTCGGCGAGCAGCCGCCGGCCGCAGGCCAGCTGTCCGTCCTTGGCCGGGAAGGCCTCGCCGTACCCGGTGCCGATGGTGTCGAAGGCGACCGCCTGCAGTGCCCGGGCCGCCCGCCGCCGCCGGACCTCGGGTTCGTCGTCGCCGGCGTCCTCGCCGACGGGGAACGGGTCGGATATCTGTCCGGTCGTCACGTTGCGAGGCACCCTTCCACCCGTGGCCTCCGGTGGCTCCTCCGCGGCCTGGCGGGCCGCTGCCGGTGGCGGTACATCACGCTCTCCGCACCACACGGACGGACTGCACCCCGATGCGGTCCCGGCAGACACTCGTGTGCGTACTGGCATCTGAGAATATGCGTGATCACTGTGTCGTGGGGTCCGTTTCCGGCCAACTCGCCGTGCTTGGGCCGTTGTGGCCCGGGTTGCGGAAGCACGAGGGTGCGGGCGGGGTTGTGCGCGAGGCACCGCGCGCCGGAGGATGCGCCAGCACCAGGTCGATGACCTGCGGTTTCTCCGATCCGCAGGCTGACTATCGGACGTTTATCGAACGTCAATCGGTCCGGTGCAGAGTGGAGTCCAGCGCCGGGGAAGCGTTGAGGACGCTCCCGCAGCCGGGGGGCTGCGGGAGCGTCAGCGCGCGGAACGGGGGGAGGCCACCCGTGGGGGAGCGGAGGCCTTACGGCGCGGGGGGAGGGAAGGGCTCGGTGTGCTGCTGGGAGATGAGGTCCGCCACGGGGGAGGCCTCTGGCACACCGAGCCGCGTGAAGATCGCATGGGCCTCCTGGAGGCAGGCGAGTCCACGAGCCGGCTGGGCGAGTGCCAACAGGGCCTCGCCGAGCGCGGCGTTCGCCAGGCCCTGGCAGTAGGCGGAGTCCAGTTCCTGCCCGATCGCCAGCGACTCGCCGGCGGCCGAAGCCGCCTCGGCGTGCTGGTCGGCGACCAGCAGGGCGGAGGCCAGCCGGGCCAGGGTGTAGCCCTCCCAGAGCGGGTTCTGCTGCGACTGGTAGAGACGGTGCGCCTCCCGCAGGTGCGGGACGGCCTCGCTGCCGGAGAGCACCACGCCCAGCTGGTAGAGGGTCTGGGCGAGCAGCGGGCCGTTCTTGGACTCGCGCGCGGCGGCGACGCCCTCGCCGGCCGAGCGGATCGCCGTCTCGGTCATGCCCAGCCGGTGCTGCACCCGGGCGATGTTGCCGATCAGCCTGGCCTCGCCGATCGACGTCCCGATGCGCCGGTTGATGGCGAGGGCCTGCTCCAGGAACGGCAGGGCCTCGGCCGGCCGGTTGCCGACGCTCAGGATCACGCCCAGGGTGTTGGACGTGGCCAGCAGGACGACGGACGGCTCGTCCGGCGTCTGGTGGTCGAGGCCGCGGCGCAGCGAGTGCTCGGCGCCCTGGAAGTCGCTGGTGACGGACTGGAGGGTGCCGAGGGCGAAGTACGTCCGGGCGAGCAGGGCTGCGTCGCCGCGGCCCTCGGCGTTCCGGGCGACGGTCTCCAGGACCCGGCAGCCCCGGGGGCCGCGGGTCGGGTCCGGGTCGATGCTGAACAGCAGGTTCAGCAGGTCGACCACGGCGCGCTGCAGGGCGCCGGGGCCGTCCGCGCCGGCCTCGACGGCACTGAGCAGCAGGGCGTTCTCGGTCCGGAGCCAGTCCTGCGCCGCACCGCTGGTCGGCAGCCCGATCCCGGGGGAGGAGGGCACGGTCAGGAGTTCCGGCTGTGCCTCGTCCGGCTCGATGGCCTCGGCCGCGTTGCGCACGGTCGGGATCAGGAGGTCGAGCAGCCGTCGGACCGCCTGCTCCTGCACCTCGGCGTCGCCGATGCGTTCGTTCTGCCGCTGGGCGTAGAGGCGCAGCAGGTCGTGGTACCGGTAGCGGCCCGGCGTGAAGCACTCCAGCATGTTCGCCTCGACCAGCGCCTCGACGAGGTCCTCGGCGGTGTACTCGTCCACCCCGAGCAGGGCGGCGGCCGCCGCCAGCGGGATGTCGGGGGAGTCGATCAGGGCGAGCAGCCGAAAGGCGCGGGCCTCGTCCACGGACAGCTGTCCGTAGCCGAGGCCGATGGTGGTCTCCACGGCGAGGTTGCCGAGCTGGAGTTCGTCCAGCCGCCGGCGCTGGTCGGCTAACCGACGGGCCAGGTCGGAGACGCTCCAGCGCGGACGGCTGGCCAGTCGGGCGGCGGCGATGCGGACGGCCAGCGGCAGGAAGCCGCAGGCGGTGACCACGGCCATGGCCGCCTCCGGCTCGGCGGCGACCCGCTGCTCCCCGACGATGGCCGAGAACAGTGCCAAGGCCTCCTGCGGGGTCAGTTCCTCGACGTCGAACAGCTGGGCGCCGGGGATGCCGGCGAGCCGGGAGCGACTGGTGGCGAGTACCGCGCAGCCGGAGACGCCAGGGATCAGCGGCCGGATCTGATCGGCGTCCCGCGCGTTGTCCAGCAGGATGAGCATCCGGCGGTTGGCGAGCAGCGAGCGGTAGAGCGCCGCGCGCTGCTCCAGCGATTCGGGGTTCTCGGCGACGCCGAGCGCGTGCAGGAAGTCGCCGAGGACGACGACCGGGTCGGCCGGCGAGACGCCCGCGCCCCGCAGGTCCACGTACAGCTGTCCGTCCGGGAACTCGGCCCGGACCCGGTGGGCGACGTGGACCGCGAGGGTGGTCTTGCCGACGCCGCCGATGCCGGCCAGCGAGGTGACCACCACGGCCTGGCCGGTGGCGTTCATCAGGACCGTCGAGAGGTCGCCCACCAGCTCGGTGCGGCCGCTGAAGTCCGAGACGTCGGCCGGGAGTTGGGCGGGAGCGGGAGGAGTGGCCGGGCCGTCCTCGCGGACCGGTCCGCCGGTCGCGGCGGGCAGGGTCAGGGTCGGGTCCGCCGCCAGGATGCGGGAGTGCATGGCGGACAGGCCGGCGCCCGGCTCGACCCCGAGTTCGTCGATGAGCAGCTTGCGGGTGTCGGTGTAGACGCCGAGCGCCTCCGCCTGGCGACCGCACCGGTAGAGCGCCAGCATCAGCAGTTCGCGCAGCCGCTCCCGCAGCGGGTGCTCGGCGGTGAGCGAGTTGAGTTCGCCGACGATCTCGGCGTGCAGACCGATGTCCAGGGCGGCGGCGCACAGGTCCTCGGAGGCCGCGGCCTGGCGTTCGGCCAGCCGCAGCCGCTGGGCCTCGGCGTACGGCCCGGGGATGCCGGTGAGCGGGCGGCCGCTGAACAGGGCCAGCGCCTCGGCCAGCAGCCGGTGGGCCTCGCGCCGGTCGCCGGCCGTCCGGGCGGCGGCGGCCTCGGCGGAGAGCCGCTCGAAGTCCGTGAGGTCGAGGGAGCCGCCGGGGATCCGCAGGGCGTAGCCGTCGGCGACCGAGACCAGCAGTTCGGCGGGCGCGCGGACCTCGCGGCGCGGCTCGATGACGGAGCGCAGCCGGGAGACGTAGGTCCGCAGGGCGGCGACCGCCTGGGCCGGGGGGCGCTCGCCCCACAGGGCGTCGACCAGGTCCTGGGTGGCGACCGGGCGGCCGGAGTGCAGCAGGAGGGCGCTCAGGACGGCCTGTTGCTGGGGGGAGCCGAGGGAGACGGGCTTCCCGTCGAGCCAGGCCTGCACCGGACCGAGGACTTGGAAGCGCAGCGAGGGCGGCGTCTCCTGAAACTCCATGAAGTCCCCCGATGGCCTGTGGTGTCGATTTCGTGAAAGGGCGCTCGGCGGTCCGCCGTGGTGGCTCAGCTTAGGCGGACGGCCGACTCTGCCGGACGACCCCGTAAGCCGCACGATGTTTATCGGACATTTAATCAACCCTACGATACTGTCCCCGCGCCCGCGCCAAGCCGGTCGGGCTGACGACATTTGATGACCGAAAGGCGGCCGCCAATGGCCAACGACCAGAGCGAGACCCCGGTGCCGTCGACGCCCGAGAACCAGGCGAAGACCCCGGCTCCGGACGTCGCTGTGGAGGCCGGCCAGGCTGTCGAGGGCGCCGTCGCCGCGGCCTCGAACCCGACCGAGTACACCGAGCCGAGTGCCGACCAGAAGAACGCGATCGAGAACGACCTCTTCGGCGACGAGGCCGACCACGTGCTGGAGCCGGCCGAGCCGGCCACCGGCGAGCCGGGCAAGAGGTACGAGCCCGAGAACGTGATCGCCGGCCACCCGTAAGCGGCCCCCACCCGGTGCCCCCGTCGCCCCCGTCCGGGCGCGGGGGCGCCGGCGGTTATGGGCACGCCAATTCCCCGTCGGTGTCAACCGGGTGGCCGAAACGTGCCCATGGTGCACTCATGGTGACCGGCGATATCCGTAACGTGCCCGACGGCGGGCGCGCGGTGTTCCGGAATTCCGGATTCACCCCGGGGTATTGCGGTGGTCGAAATGTTGCAGTTTGCCTGCGTTTTGCTGAAATTGGCGAGGAAGATCGTATTCGGCTGAATCGTCGGCCCTGGGGGCGGGTGCGACGTGGTGCGGTTCGGCGGCCCATTCCCGGCCGCCGCCCTCGGGGCGCAGGTAGTGCTCGCCGCCGATGGTGTCCATGTAGATGCCGGTGCGTCCGGTCCTCCGGTCGAGGACGAGTTCACCCACGTGGGGCCGGTAGGCCGGGGCTTTGCGCTGTCGGGTGCTCACCGTGCTGCTCCTCGCTCTGGTCGGCGACTGGCCAGCATCTCTAGAGAAGCTAATATCTCTAGAGATGTCAACGGTCGTATCTCCTTACCGGCGACCGCGGGCGCGCCTACGATTTCTCCGAGGCAGAGGGAGCAGCGATGACCGGCGGCAATGGCGACAAGCAGCCCAAGTACCAGCGGATCGCCGAGGCGCTGAAGGCGGCCATCGACACCGGCCGGTACCGCGCGGGCGACCGGCTGCCCGGCGAGAACGACCTCATGGACGAGTACGGCGTGGCCCGGATGACCGCCCGCCAGGCGCTCGGCGTGCTGCGGAGCGAGGGCATCGCCGAGGCGCGCCGCGGCGCCGGGGTGTTCGTCCGGGACTTCCGGCCGCTGCGCCGGCGCGGCATCCAGCGGCTGGCGCAGGGTCAGTGGGGGTCCGGCCGGTCGATATGGTCGGCGGACATCGACAACCGCAGCCTGGTCGTCGACCAGGTGTCCGTCACCGAGCGGAGCGCGCCCGAGCACGTGGCCCGGGTGCTCGGGGTCGACCCGGACTCCCCGATGTGCGTGCGGCACCGCCGCTTCGTCCTGGACGGCAAGCCGGTGCTGCTCTCGACCTCCTACCTGCCGGCCGTGCTGGTCGCGGGCACCGCCATCACCCGTGAGGACACCGGCCCCGGCGGCACCTACGCCCGGCTCGCCGAGATCGGCGCCAAGCCCGTGCACTTCCGCGAGGAGGTCCGCTCCCGGATGCCCAGCGGGGAGGAGTCCGCCCGCCTGGAGCTGTCCGCGGGCACCCCGGTCATCCTGATCTGCCGCACCGCCTTCGCCGACGAGGGCCAGGTCGTCGAGCTCAACGAGATGATCCTGGACGCCGCCTCCTACGTCCTGGAGTACGACTTCGACGCCTGAGCCGCGCGCGGGGACACCACCGCCCCGGCCGCAGGGGCGACCGGGGCGGTGCGGGGCCGGTGGCGGCTACTCCTTGGAGCGGACGCGCAGGTTGGTGATCAGCGGGCCCTCGGTGGTCTCGCGGAAGAAGTCGTTGCCCTTGTCGTCGACGACGATGAAGGCCGGGAAGTCCTCGACCTCGATGCGCCAGACCGCCTCCATGCCGAGCTCGGCGTACTCCAGCACCTCGACCTTCTTGATGCAGTCCTGGGCGAGACGGGCGGCCGGGCCGCCGATCGAGCCGAGGTAGAAGCCGCCGTGCGCGGCGCAGGCGTCGGTGACCTGCTTGCTGCGGTTGCCCTTGGCGAGCATGACCATCGAGCCGCCGGCCGCCTGGAACTGGTCGACGTAGGAGTCCATCCGGCCGGCCGTGGTCGGGCCGAAGGAGCCGGAGGCGTAGCCCTCGGGGGTCTTGGCCGGGCCCGCGTAGTAGACCGGGTGGTCCTGGAGGTACTTGGGCATGCCCTCGCCGGCGTCCAGGCGCTCCTTGATCTTGGCGTGGGCGATGTCGCGGGCCACCACCAGGGTGCCGGTGAGCGAGAGCCGGGTCTTCACCGGGTACTTGGACAGCTCGGCGCGGATCGCGGACATCGGCTGGTCGAGGTCGACGCGCACCACGTCGTCGTCGAGGTGCTCGTCCGTGGTGTCCGGCAGGTACTTCGCCGGGTCGGTCTCCAGCTGCTCCAGGAACACGCCCTCGGCGGTGATCTTGCCGAGCGCCTGGCGGTCGGCGGAGCAGGAGACCGCCATCGCGACCGGCAGCGAGGCGCCGTGCCGCGGCAGGCGCACCACGCGCACGTCGTGGCAGAAGTACTTGCCGCCGAACTGGGCGCCGATGCCGATCTTCTGGGTCAGCTCGGTGACCTTGGCCTCCAGCTCCAGGTCGCGGAAGCCGTGGCCGGTCCTGGCGTCGCCCGAGGTCGGCAGGTTGTCCAGGTAGTGCGCCGAGGCGTACTTGGCGGTCTTCAGCGCGAACTCGGCGCTGGTGCCGCCGATCACGATGGCCAGGTGGTACGGCGGGCAGGCCGCGGTGCCCAGCGAGCGGATCTTCTGCTCCAGGAACGAGAGCATGCTCGCCTCGTTCAGGATGGCCTTGGTCTCCTGGTACAGGTACGACTTGTTGGCGGAGCCGCCGCCCTTGGCCATGAACAGGAACTTGTACGCGTCACCGTCGGTGGCGTACAGCTCGATCTGGGCCGGCAGGTTGTTGCCGGTGTTCTTCTCGTCCCACATGGTCACCGGGGCCATCTGGGAGTACCGCAGGTTGAGCTTGGTGTACGCGTCGAACACGCCGCGCGCGATGGCGGACTCGTCGCCGCCCTCGGTCAGCACGTTCTGGCCGCGCTTGCCCATGACGATCGCGGTGCCGGTGTCCTGGCACATCGGGAGGATGCCGCCGGCCGAGATGTTGACGTTCTTCAGCAGGTCGAGCGCGACGAAGCGGTCGTTGGGGCTGGCCTCCGGGTCGTCCAGGATGCGGCGCAGCTGGGCGAGGTGGGCCGGGCGCAGGTAGTGCGAGATGTCGTGCATCGCCTCGGCCGTGAGCAGCCGCAGCGCCTCGGGCTCGACCTGGAGGAAGGTACGACCGCCGGCCTCGAAGGTGGAGACACCCTCGGAGGTGAGCTTGCGGTAGGGGGTCGGGTCAGCGCCCAGGGGGAGCAGGTCGCTGTACTCGAAGTCTGGCGTGGGAGCCATGGGGGCGGTCCTTAGCTGTCCAGTTGGTCCGGCTGCGTCGGCGAAGCACCATCCAGGGTAGGACCAGGCGGAAGTCGGCATGCGGACAGGGCAGCCTTGCGTGACCGGGCTCACTCGCGCAGGAGTGCGACCCACTAGGCTGACCCCGTGGACAACTCGCCGTCGCACGACGACTCGGGGCAGCCGCCGGTGCCGGCGCCCGTACCGCTGACCAAGCCCGAACCCCAACCCGAACTCAGGCCCGACACCAGGCCGGAGGCCGCGCCGCGGCCGCACGCACCGGTCGCGGAGGCGGAGCTGCGCGTCTCCGACGCCGACCGCGAGAAGGTCGCGGAGCTGCTGCGGGACGCCTACGCCGAGGGCCGCCTGGACGCGGACGAGCACGCGGACCGGATCGAGGCCGCCTACGCCGCGAAGACCTTCGGCGACCTCGTGCCGCTGACCCGCGACCTGCCGGCCCGCCCGCTGTCCTTCGAGAAGCAGCCGCTGGACGCCCCGCGGCCGGCGCGGCCGCAGCCGCCCGCGCGCCAGGAGTCGCCGACGGTGGTGGCGATCTTCGGCGGCGCGTCCCGCAAGGGCCGCTGGCGGGTCGGCTCGCACCTGAGCGCCTTCGCCGCGTTCGGCGGGGTGGAGATCGACCTGACCGACGCCGTGTTCGAGTCCCCCGAGGTGGAGATCACCGTCACGGCGATCTTCGGCGGGATCGAGGTGCGCGTGCCGGAGAACGTCACCCTGCAGGGCTCCGGTGTCGGCATCTTCGGCGGCTTCGACGTTCGGGAGCAGACCGCCGCGGACCCGTACGCTCCGGTTGTGCGGATCAAGGGCCTTGCCCTGTTCGGTGGTTGCGAGGCCAAGCCGCGCCGGGGCAAGAAGCTGAAGGAATGGGTGCGCCGCCAACTCGGCACCGACTGACCACCATTGACCTGCGCAGTGCCCGACCGGGAATCAACTCCCGGTCGGGCACTCGGCGTTGCGGCCAGTGCGCTGCGTAGTCGATTGCGTGCAGTGTGCATGAATCGGGGCCGGCCGGGGTAGTTCCTTCCGCACATCGCTTCTTGGACGGCTGCGCACCGGAGGCGGCCGAGCGGCCGTGCCGGGGGTTGGACAGCGGGGGCTCGCAGCCGACGGGGAGCGAGGGGTCCCCCGTGTCCGAGAGCCTCGTCAGGAGTACGGCCGTGCTGCATCCGATCGAGTCCCGCACCACCTCGCCAGTCGCCGCGCAGGTCCTGGAACGCCGCCCCGGCGCCCGGCCGCAGCCGCAGCCCCCGGGCGGCCCGGCGGGGTCCCCCGCGGGCGAGGACAACCCCTGGCACACCGGTGCCGCGTGTCGGCGGGACGAGGTGGGGCTGTTCTTCGCGCCCTCCAAGGAGCCGACGGCGGCCCGGCTGTCGCGCGAGGAGCAGGCCAAGCAGGTATGCGCCCGCTGCCCGGTGCTGCTGGAGTGCCGCGAGCACGCGCTGGCCCAGCCGGAGCCGTACGGGGTCTGGGGCGGGCTGACGGCCGCCGAGCGGCGGGTGGTGCTGACCCGGCGTCGCCGCCGGGAGGCCGAGCTGCGCGAGGCGGCCCGGGTGACGGCGGTCCCGCGGCGCCGGATGGCCGGGTGACGGCGGGCCCGAGAACGGGCGGACGGTACGCCGAGGCCCCGGCGGAGGGGGATTCCGCCGGGGCCGTCGAGCGTGCCCGGGTGGGGCTCAGTTGGCGCGGTCGAAGTCGATCGCGCTGTACGCCCGCAGCTTCGAGAGCTTGTGGGTGGAGTTGATCTCGCGGATGGTGCCGCTCTTGGAGCGCATCACCAGCGAGCTGGTGGTGGCGGTCTCGGAGCGGTAGTGCACGCCGCGCAGCAGCTCGCCGTCGGTGATGCCGGTGGCGACGAAGAACACGTTCTCGCCGCTGACCAGGTCGTCGGTGGTGAGCACCCGGTCCAGGTCGTGGCCGGCGTCCAGGGCCTTCTGCCGCTCGGCGTCGTCCTTGGGCCACAGCCGGCCCTGGATCACGCCGCCCATGCACTTCATCGCGCAGGCCGCGATGATGCCCTCCGGGGTGCCGCCGATGCCCATCAGCAGGTCGACGCCGGTGCCCTCGCGGGCGGCCATGATGGCGCCGGCCACGTCGCCGTCCGAGATGAACTTGATCCGGGCGCCCGCCTCGCGGATCTCCCGGACCAGGCCGTCGTGGCGGGGGCGGTCGAGCACGACGACGGTGACGTCCTCGACGGCGCTGCCCTTGGCCTTGGCGACCCGGCGGATGTTGACCGCCGCCGGGGCGGTGATGTCGACGAACTCGGCCGCCTCGGGGCCGGCCACCAGCTTGTCCATGTAGAACACGGCGCTGGGGTCGAACATGGTGCCGCGGTCGGCGACGGCCAGCACGGCCACCGCGTTGTTCATGCCCTTGGCGGTCAGCGTGGTGCCGTCCACCGGGTCGACCGCGACGTCGCACTCGGCGCCGGTGCCGTCGCCGACCCGCTCGCCGTTGTAGAGCATCGGGGCTTCGTCCTTCTCGCCCTCGCCGATGACGACGACGCCGTTCATCGACACGGTCGAGACGAGGGTGCGCATCGCCTTCACGGCTGCGCCGTCCGCGCCGTTCTTGTCGCCACGTCCGACCCAACGGCCGGCGGCCATCGCGGCGGCCTCGGTGACCCGGACGAGCTCGAGCGCGAGGTTCCGGTCCGGAGCCTCGGGCGCGACCTCCAGGGCACTGGGAAGGTGGTGCGGGTACTGCGCGGTCATCGTCGTTACCTCTCTGTACGCGACGGCCAGTGAGCGCCCGACTACTGCCTGGTCGAACGCCGTGGTGAGGGTATTGCGATCGTATCTGCCCACGAGATGACTGTCTGTGGCGCGGGTCGCTGCTCTGTGCTGGAAACGGCCGGTTCGTCCCGGTTCACCCGTTCGTGAACACCCCTGGTGGCCGCCCCCGGATATGGATGAGTCACCATGTGGGGGTGGCAGCAGACAGCAAGGGCATGAGGGGCCGACAGACCGTACGGGACATGGTCCTGTCGATGCTGGCGGTCGGTTTCGTCGTCGGGATCGGGTACCTGTTCATCCCGCACGGCAGCGGCGGCGACCCGGTGCGCCAGGTCGGGTACAAGGTGGAGGCGGCCTCCGCCCGGCGCGCCGCGCCGTACCAGCTGCTCGCCCCGGAGGGGCTGCCGGACAAGTGGCGGGCCACCTCGGTCGGCTACCGTCCGGCCGACCAGAACAACGGCAAGGGCAACGCCTGGCACCTGGGCTTCGTGACCCCCTCCGGCCAGTACGCGGCGATCGAGCAGAGCGACGTGCCGCGCGACTCCCTGCTGGCCGACCACGTCAAGGGCGCCAAGGAGGACGGCACCTCCGAGGTGGCCGGCCGCACCTGGGACCGGCTGCAGGGCGAGAAGGACCGCGCGCTGGCCGTGCAGACCGGCCCCGGGACCACCCTGCTCACCGGCACCGCCTCCTACGAGGAGCTGGCCGAGCTGGCGCAGGCGCTCAAGTAGCCCCGTCGGGCTCCGCCGCCCCGGCCCGCGCCGGGGCCCGCGCACGCCGAAGGGCCCCGCACCGGACGAACCGGTGCGGGGCCCTTTCGCGCGGGGCGGATCAGACCGTGGTGACGACCTCGTCGTAGGCCAGGCGCGGGCCACGCGGGAACCAGGCGTCGTCGCCCGGCTTGCCGATGTTGACCACGGCCAGCACCGAGTGGTCGCCGTCGAAGAACTCCTTCTCGATGGCGGCACCGTCGAAGCCGGTCATCGGGCCGGCGGCGAGGCCGGCGGCGCGCACGCCGATGATGAAGTAGGCGGCCTGCAGGGCGCCGTTCAGCGTGGCGGAGCGCTCGCGGACGGTGCGCTCCGAGAAGAACGCGTCCTTGGCCTGCGGGAAGTGCGGGAACTGGGTCGGCAGCTCCTCGTGGAACTCGTTGTCCACGGCCAGGACGGCGACCAGCGGGGCGGTGGCGGTCTTGGCCTTGTTGCCGTCGGCCATGTGCTGGACGAGGCGCTCGCGGCCCTCCGCGGAGCGGACCAGGACGACGCGCAGCGGCTGCTGGTTGAAGGCGGTCGGACCGAACTTGACCAGCTCGTAGATGGCCTGGATCTGCTCCTCGGAGACGGGCTCGTCGGTGAAGGTGTTCGCGGTGCGGGCCTCGCGGAACAGCAGGTCCTGGGCGGCGGCGTCGAGTGCCAGGGCGTCGGTGGTCATGCTTCGTACCTCTTGCGGAAGGGGGGGCTCGTCGGTGTGACCGGCCGCGGCCGGTCACTTCCACCAACATAGGTGAATATTCAACGATTCCCCAAGCGGATGTGACCCGCCTCACTCGCCGCCCGGCGCCGCGCCCTCCTCGGCGGCCAGCGCCGCGTCCAGCCGGGCCCGGGCGCCGTCCAGCCAGCGCTGGCACACCTTCGCCAGCTGCTCGCCGCGCTCCCACAGGGCCAGGGACTCCTCCAGCGACGTCCCGCCGTTCTCCAGCTGCCGGACGACCTCCAGCAGCGCGTCCCGGGCGTGCTCGTAGCCCAGCGCGTCGTCCGGGTTGGGCGCCGCGGCCGCCGTGTCCTGCTGTTCCTGCTGCTCTGCCATGCGTGCCAGCGTAGGGGCTGCGGGCGACAGCGCGGCCTACTCCCCGCCGCCCGCGGTGGCGCCGGCGCCCGGGGCCCCGGTGGAGCCGGTGCCCGCGGTGGAGCCGGTGCCCGCGGTGACGTCGAAGCCGCCGCCCGCCACCCGGGCGTGCAGGGCCTCGCCGGACGCGACCTGCGCCGGGTCGGTCACCACCGTGCCGTCCGTCCGCTGGAGCACCGCGTAGCCGCGCTCCAGGGTGGCCGAGGGCGAGAGCGCCACCACCCGGGCCAGGGTGTGCCCGAGATCGCTCTGCGCGTGGTCGAGCCGGTGCCGCAGGGTGCGCCGGGCCCGCTCCAGCAGGCCGTCCACCTCCTGCCCGCGCCCGTCCAGCATCCGGTGCGGGGCGGCCAGCGAGGGGCGGCTGCGCACCCCGTCCAGCCCGTGCTGCTCGCGCTCCACCCGGGACAGCACGTGCCGGCGGGCGCGGTCGCGCAGCTGGCGGACCTTGGCCAGCTCCTCGCCGACGTCCGGGACCACCCGTTTGGCCGCATCGGTCGGGGTGGAGGCCCGCAGGTCGGCCACGAAGTCCAGCAGCGGCTGGTCCGGCTCGTGGCCGATCGCGCTCACCACCGGCGTCCGGGCGGCCGCGACCAGCCGCACCAGCCCCTCGTCCGAGAACGGCAGCAGGTCCTCCACGCTGCCGCCGCCGCGGGCCACGACGATCACGTCCACCTCGGGGTGCTCGTCCAGCTCCCGCACCGCCGCGCTCACCCGCTCCACCGCGCTGACCCCCTGCACCGGGACGTTGCGCACCTCGAAGCGGACGGCCGGCCAGCGCCGCCGGGCGTTCTCCAGGACGTCCCGCTCGGCCGCCGAGCCGCGCCCCGTGACCAGCCCGACGCACTGCGGCAGGAACGGCAGCGGCCTCTTGCGCTCGGCCGCGAACAGGCCCTCGCCGGCGAGTCGCCGCTTCAGCTGCTCCAGCCGGGCCAGCAGCTCGCCGAGGCCCACCGGGCGGATCTCCGAGGCGCGCAGCGACAGCTGGCCGCGCGCCGCGTACCACTCCGGCTTGGCGTGCACGACGACCCGCGCGCCCTCCTGCACCACGTCCGCGACCGCGTCGAAGACCGAGCGGAAGCAGGTCACCGTGAGCGACACGTCGGCCTGCGGGTCGCGCAGGGTCAGGAACACCACGCCCGCGCCGGGGCGCCGGCTGAGCTGGGTGATCTGCCCCTCCACCCAGACGGTGCCGAGCCGGTCGATCCAGCCGCCGATCAGCGCGGAGACCTTGCCGACCGGGAGCGGCGTTTCGGGGGAGCTGGTGTTGGCCATGCCCACGAGGCTAGCGGCGCCGGCGGACACGGCCGGGGCCGTGGGCGCCGTCCGGTCCGGTCACGGCTGCCGCCGCCCGCCCACCCGGCCGGGGCCGCCCCGGCCGGCCGCGCCCTGGACGGCGAGCACCACCAGGCCGACCGCCAGCCAGACCAGCCCGACGACCTGCGCGGTGGTCGAGGCCTCGTACACCACCGCCGCGATCACCGCGATGCCCAGCACCGGCACGACCACGTGCGGGATCCACCGCCGCGAGCCGTGCCGCACGGCGTACCAGCCGACCACCGAGGCGTGCAGCAGCGCGAAGGCGGTCAGCGCGCCCACGTTCACCACCGAGGTGAGCTGGTCCAGCCCGTCGTCCCGGGAGGCCGCCCACACCGCCGCCGCCATGGTGATCACTGCGGCCGCCAGCAGCGCCCGGCGCGGCACCGCGCTGGCCGGGTCGACCGAACCGAGCACGCGCGGCAGCCGGCCGTCCCGGCCCATCGCGAAGACCAGCCGTCCGGCCGCGGCCTGCCCGGCCAGGGCCGCGAACGCCGCGCCGATCGCCTTGCTGGCCGCCACCAGCACGTGCAGCCAGTGCCCGACCCCGCTCTCCACGGTGTCGTAGAAGGCCGAGCCCTGCGCCGCCGGGTCGGCGGCCAGCTGCTCGGGGCCGGTCGGCTCCAGCAGCGCCGCCAGGTAGGTCTGGGCGACGAACAGCACCCCGGCCAGCGCCAGGCACCAGAGCACCGCCCGGGCCACCGCCGCCGAGGCGCCGACCGCCTCCTCCACGAAGGTGGCGATCGCGTCGAAGCCCAGGTAGGAGAGGACCGCGACGGACACCGCCGAGATCACCGCGGACAGCGAGAAGCCCCCCACGGCGGTGAACGGGGTGTCCCAGCCCCGCCGGGCGCCGTCCTGGACCAGCGCCACCACGGCCGCGGCCATGAACACCACCAGCACCGCGATCTCCATCGCGAGCACCGCGAAGCCGACCGCCGCCGCGGTCCGCACCCCGACCAGGTTGAGCGCGGTGGTCACCACCACCGCGAGCGCCGTCCAGACCCAGCGCGAGACGTCCGGCACCAGGGAGTTCAGCGCGATCCCGGAGAACAGGTAGGCCACCGCGGGGATCAGCAGGTAGTCGAGCATCGCCATCCACCCGGCGACGAAGCCGGGGCCCTCGCCGAGCCCGGCGCGGGCGTAGGCGAACACCGAGCCGGTCTGCGGCACCGCGCGCACCATCTGGGCGTACGAGAAGGCGGTGAAGCCCATCGCCACCGTCGCGGCCAGGTACACGGTGGCGACGGCGCCGTGGCTCTTGGCGTCCAGTACGCCGAACACGCCGACCGGGGCCATCGGGGCGATGAACAGCAGTCCGTAGACCATCAGATCGCGGACGCCCAGGCTGCGGCGCAGGCCGCTCGGCGTCGCCTGCTCGCTCACAGAGCTCATAGACACCATATTTTGACCGCTGTTGACCGGGTCTGCATGGAAAGCGCCCGCCATCGGCGCGGCTTCCCGCCCGGGGCGGCACCACCGGCGGCCGCCCGTACGATGGAGCCATGTCCAAGACCGCGCAGCGCCGTGTCCTGCTCGCCGCCCCCCGGGGCTACTGCGCGGGAGTCGACCGCGCCGTGATCGCCGTGGAGAAGGCCCTGGAGCAGTACGGGGCGCCCATCTACGTCCGCAAGCAGATCGTCCACAACAAGTACGTGGTGCAGACCCTGGAGAAGAAGGGCGCGATCTTCGTCGACGAGACGGAGGAGGTGCCCGAGGGCTCGATCGTCGTCTTCTCCGCGCACGGCGTCGCCCCGTCCGTCCACGACGAGGCGCGGGCCGGCCGGCTGGCCACCATCGACGCGACCTGCCCGCTGGTCACCAAGGTCCACAAGGAGGCCGTGCGCTTCGCCGACGAGGGCTTCGACATCCTGCTGGTGGGCCACGAGGGCCACGAGGAGGTCATCGGCACCATGGGCGAGGCCCCGGACCGGATCCACCTGGTGGACGGTGCCGAGGACGTCGCCAACGTGCGGGTCCGGGACGAGTCCAAGGTCGTCTGGCTGTCCCAGACCACCCTGTCCGTGGACGAGACCATGTCCACCGTCGGCGAGCTGAAGAAGCGCTTCCCGGAGCTGGTCAGCCCGCCCAGCGACGACATCTGCTACGCCACCCAGAACCGCCAGGTCGCCGTGAAGCAGCTGGCACCGGAGACCGACCTGCTGATCGTGGTCGGCTCCAAGAACTCCTCCAACTCCGTCCGCCTGGTCGAGGTCGGCCTGGAGTACGGCGCCAAGGCCGCCCACCTGGTGGACTTCGCCGAGGAGATCCGCGAGGAGTGGCTGGAGGGCGTCACCACGGTCGGCCTGACCAGCGGCGCCTCGGTGCCGGAGATCCTGGTCGACGGCGTGCTGGAGTTCCTGGCCGGGCGCGGTTACGACACGGTCGAGACGGTCAAGACCGCCGAGGAGCACCTGACCTTCTCGCTGCCCAAGGAACTGCGCCGCGACCTGCGCGCCGAGGCGGCGGGCAAGCTCTGATCCCTCCCGGAAGGCCCGGTGTCCCGCGCGGGGCGCCGGGCCTTCCGCTGTGCGGGCCCCGGCCCGCTCTCGTAACTTTGTGCACAGGCTGTGGACGACTCACCGGCCGCGGACCGGCCAGGTCGGCGGCCGACGGCGGAGGGTGGACGTGATGACGGCGGTATTCGGCGTGGACATCGGCGGCTCGGGGATCAAGGGCGCGCCCGTCGACCTCGCCCGGGGCGCGCTCGCCGAGGAGCGCCACAAGGTGCTCACCCCGCAGCCCTCCGCCCCCGAGGCCGTGGTCGCCGCCGTCTGCGAGGTGGTCCGCCACTTCGACCACCAGGGCCCGGTCGGGCTGACCTTCCCCGGCGTGGTGGTCGACGGCCGCACCAGGACGGCGGCCAACGTGGACAAGGGCTGGATCGGCCTGGACGCGGCGGGCCTCTTCAGCCAGGCGCTGGGGATGCCCGCGACCGTCCTGAACGACGCGGACGCGGCCGGGCTGGCCGAGCTGACCCACGGCGCCGGGCGGGGCGAGTCGGGCGTGGTCCTGGTGCTCACCTTCGGCACCGGCATCGGGAGCGCCCTGTTCGTGGACGGCGTGCTGGTGCCCAACACCGAACTGGGGCACCTGGAGCTGCGCGGCAAGGACGCCGAGCGCCGGGCCTCCTCGGCCGCCAAGGAACGGCACGGGCTGAACTGGGAGCAGTGGGCCGGGCGGGTCGACGAGTACCTGGACCTGGTGGAGAGGCTGTTCTCGCCCCGGCTGGTCGTGATCGGCGGCGGGGTGAGCCGCAAGCACGAGAAGTTCCTGCCGCTGCTGAAGGAGCGCGAGGCGCGGGTGGTACCGGCCGAGCTGCGCAACGACGCGGGCATCGTCGGGGCCGCCATGGCGGCGGCCCGGGCGGAGGACTGACGGGGCGCTGCCCGCGGCCTCGGCCGCGTCCCGGGGCTCCGGCCCTTGCCTCCGGCCCTTGCCTCCGGCCCCGGCGGGGGCCTCAGCGGGAGCGGTGGATCCGGCGCTGGGCGACGAAGCGGGCGAGCACGATCAGCGCGGCCAGTCCGGTGCCGGAGAACAGCCAGCCGGCCCGCAGCGCCAGCCCGGTCGCCAGCGAGACCACCTGGGCGGTGACGCCCGGGGAGCTCACCGGTTCGAGCAGCAGCATCGCCAGGGCGAAGGCGATCGGCCCGCTGATCGGCGCGGCGAGCAGGTCGGCGTAGCGCACCCGGACGGCCAGCTGGAAGCAGACCGCCAGGTAGCCGAGGCCGAACAGCCAGCCCAGGCCGTCGAAGAGCAGCCGGTCCACGCCCGCCACCGCGAGCGTCGCCAGGACGGCGACCACCCCGGTGCCGACGGCCGTCAGCCGGGTCGGCCGACCGGTGCGCCGCCGCCCGTACGGCTGCTCGTCGTCACGCCCGCGCCCGCGCAGCGGCAGGCGCAGGCGCAGCCGGGGGCCGGCCGGGCGGGCGGCGGCGGACGGCCCGGCCACCGGGCGCAGCCGGGAGGCGGGGGCGGGTGCGGCGGGGGCCCCGGCGGTCTCGGGAGCCCGGCCTGGGCCGGGGACGGAGGCTGCGGCCGCGCCGGTCGGCGGACGGCGTCTGGGCCCTGGCGGCTGGGTACGGATGCTCTGCTCCACCCGCCCAACGTACGGTCCGATCATCGCCACACTGTGTAATGGACCGTTCAGGTCTTGCCCCGTGTCTCCGGACGGAGTAGTGATGTGATCGTCACTCAGGTCGGCTGACCTGCGGGCCGAGCCGACACTCGGCGATCACCGGGCCCGTCCGCGGGGCCCGTCACGGGGGAAGAACATGACCGATTTCACCTTCGAGCGGCTCGACCACGTCCAGCTCGACATCCCGGCCGGCGCCGAGGACGAGTGCCGCGCGTTCTGGTCCGGCGTGCTCGGCATGACCGAGCTGGCGAAGCCGCCGGTGCTGGCCGCCCGCGGCGGCTGCTGGTTCCGCGGCGGCGGGGTCGAGGTGCACCTGGGCGTGGCCCCGGACTTCCGCCCGACCCGCAAGGGGCACCCGGGCATCCTGGTCCGCTCCCTGGACGCGCTCGCCGACCGCCTCGCCGCCCACGGCCACCCGGTGACCTGGGACGACAACCTGCCCGGCCACCGGCGCTTCTACGCCGACGACAAGCTGGGCAACCGGCTGGAGTTCCTGGAGCCCCGGACGGCGGCGACCGAGGAGTGAGGCGGAGCGGGGGCTGCCCGTAGACTTGGGGGTCGGCCCGTACGGTGCCGACCCAACTCCTCCAAGCCCACGGGACTGCGCTTCATGTCGCTCACGATCGGAATCGTCGGCCTGCCGAACGTCGGCAAGTCGACCCTGTTCAACGCCCTGACCAAGAACGACGTGCTGGCGGCCAACTACCCGTTTGCCACCATCGAGCCGAACGTCGGCGTGGTCGGTGTCCCGGACGAGCGGCTGGCCAAGCTCGCCGAGATCTTCGGCTCCCAGCGCATCCTCCCGGCCACCGTCGACTTCGTCGACATCGCCGGCATCGTGCGCGGCGCCAGCGAGGGCGAGGGCCTGGGCAACAAGTTCCTCGCCAACATCCGCGAGTCGGACGCGATCTGCCAGGTCGTGCGCGCCTTCACGGACCCGGACGTGGTGCACGTGGACGGCAAGGTGTCGCCCAAGGACGACATCGAGACCATCCACACCGAGCTGATCCTGGCCGACCTCCAGACCATCGAGAAGGTCCTGCCGCGGCTCCAGAAGGAGGCGCGCCTCAAGAAGGACACCGCCCCCGTGCTGGCCGCCGCCGAGGCGGCCCAGGCGATCCTGGAGACCGGCAAGACCCTCTTCGAGGCCGGCTTCGACACCGCCCCGATCCGCGAGCTGCACCTGCTGACCGCCAAGCCCTTCCTCTACGTCTTCAACGTGGACGAGGACGAGCTGGCCGACGAGGACTTCAAGAACGCCCAGCGCGAGCTGGTCGCCCCGGCCGAGGCGATCTTCCTGAACGCCAAGATCGAGTCCGAGCTGATCGAGCTGGACGACGCCGAGGCCCTGGAGCTCCTCCAGTCCATGGGCCAGGAGGAGCCCGGCCTGGCCACCCTCGCCCGGGTCGGCTTCGCCACCCTCGGCCTCCAGACCTACCTGACGGCCGGCCCCAAGGAAACCCGCGCCTGGACCATCAAGAAGGGCGCCACCGCCCCCGAGGCCGCCGGAGTCATCCACACCGACTTCCAGAAGGGCTTCATCAAGGCCGAGGTGATCTCCTTCGCCGACCTGGTCGAGACCGGCTCCATCGCCGACGCCCGCGCCAAGGGCAAGGCCCGCATCGAGGGCAAGGAATACGTCATGCAGGACGGCGACGTCGTGGAGTTCCGCTTCAACGTCTAGTCGGTTCTTTACTGTATGTTGACTAATGTTGTCAAACATGCAGGTCGGAAGGGGTCAGGCTCTGTCGAGTCTGACCCCTTCCGCATTCCCGTGCTGACTCGGTCTCGACGTCTCACCTCGGAGCGGTGCGAGCTTGTTGAGGTCTGGGCAGACCTGGAAGGGCGCTGCCCTCGGAGATGGGGAGACCTTGCTCCACACTCTTTGTGACGTAACCAGGGCGCGGCCCCTTGAGCTTGCGCTACTGTTCGATTCGACGTAATTCGTAACGAGGCGTGGGGGTTGGGGATGTCTGAGGCCATCTCGAACAATGAGCTGATTCCGATCGAGAGTCAGACGAAGACTATACAGACGTGCTTCCAGCAGTGCCTGTATGAAGTTCCCAATTTTCAGCGCCCTTATAGCTGGTCCCAGGAACAGCTTTTGGATTTTTGGGATGACGTCATCTTGGCGAAGGGGGACTTCTTCTTCGGATCCACAGTCACATGGGTCAGCAAAAAAAGAGACCTCTTCAACGATACCTATTCGATAATCGATGGCCAGCAGAGGCTGACCACGAGTGCGATCCTTTTGTCCGTCGTTCGGGACGCGTTCAGCAGCGTAGCGGATAAGTATGGTGATGTCGATGGATTTGACGAGGCGGTAGCCGTTACCCAGGCAGCCACTACTCAGAAATATCTGATGGCCAAAGATGACGATGGGAAGACTTACCCCATCTTGCGAAGGTCTGAAGAGATGTTCTATGAGGTGATCCAAAATCCGAATGCCATTCCATCTGGAGTTAAGTGGAATGTGAGTTCTAAGCGGATCGGGGAGGCTCGAGGATTCTTTGAGGAGAAGATTCTTGCAGCCATTAAGGATTTGGCGCCAGGGGAGCAGGTTGAGCGCCTTAAGTCAATTCGGTCAAATGCCTTGAAAGCTCGCGTCATCCAGGTTGAGTTGGCATCCGAGGAAGACGGCTTTCTGGTCTTCGAGACGCTGAATACGCGTGGGGCGGACCTGCGGCTGGCCGACCTCGTCAAGAACCTGTTGATCCGCGGTGGCGCCACGGACGCCAGTGATCGGAAAGCTATCGCGGACCGATGGGATCGGCTCGTTGACCGTGTCCAGCTTGATCGCACAAGCACGGACCTTGTTGACAGGTTCATCTGGCAATCCTGGAATTCTCGGCGAGAGGCAGTGAAGGAGCCGGAACTTTTCAAGGAGATTAGCCGTTTGGTGGGTGGTAGCCCGGCTGCGCACCTCTCCTACCTGGCGGAGCTCGAGGGGGATGCGGAGACATATGAGTGGCTAGAGGTGGAGCACGTGCAGGTCCAGCAGAAAGCTGCTGGAGCGCGTAATGCCTTTGCGGTTCCGGAATTCGTTGACAGTGTTCGCGCGCTTGCAATCTTCAATGTCTCTGTAGCCAACTCGACCATCCTTGCGGTAGCTCGCAAGTATCGAGAAACGAGATTGATCAAGCAGGCTCAGGTTATTGAAGTTTTGAGGCTTGTTGAATCCTTCCATTTTCAATATACCGCACTGACGAATAGCGGTTCGACGGGTGGTACGCGAAGCCGGTACAATCGCTTTGCTGTCCGCCTGGAAGGTGCCAGCTCGGCCAAGGATGTTGCGGCGGCAATTGAGGACTTGAAGGTAAAGCTTCGCTCAAGTCTGCCCGCCCGCGCGAGGGCCCATCAGGCGTTCTGCTCCTTGTTCTATGCGCCCACGCTTCAGCTAAATCAGGCGCAGAAGCCCCGATCGCGCAAGATATTCATCGCTTACGTCCTGATGTCGTTCGCGAAGCGGGAAGGCTTGCTGCCTGCTGGTCAGAACCTCGCGACATGGTCGATCGAGCACATCAAGCCGCAATCGATGGCCTCTCCAGAATATAGCAATCCAGTCTACTCGATAGGAAATCTGACGCTCCTCACTGGTCGTCTCAATAGCTCCCTTGGGGACGCTCCTTTTTCGGTTAAGGCTGAGGCGTTTAAGAAGGGGAGGGCGTATTTTGATTCCGAACTCGCAGAGTGGGAGGTGGGCGCGGTAGACGCTCCGTCTGATTCCCAGATCGAGGCAAGGTCGAAGTTCCTGGCGGACGAGGCGTTGGACCGAGTGTGGAACCTGTGAGCACAGAGATAGAGGTGCTCGGGTAGTTGGATCGGGCCTGGCTCTGCGGGGTCCGACCCAACTTCGATCCCGTGTCGACCCGGTGCTGACTCTTCAGCTGCTTCGGGGTAGTGCGCGCTTTGGCGACGTCCAGGCCGCCCCTGAAGGGCATCGGGTGTTGGAGGGCAACCCACGGAACCCCAGTGGGTTCGCGCAGGTGCTGGTAGTTTCGTTGAGCTGATGTACCTGTAGCGTGTCTCTGCTGACTCGCGGAGCGATCGAGTTGGGTGGACTCGGGTGGCGCATCCTCGAGGCCGAGTGGTGCGTGCTAGGAGCTGTTCAAGGTTCGGATCATGTGGCTGAAGTCCCTGACTTCAGCCACATGATCGATCCGCGGAGGTGCAGGCCTGCCGCATAGTTTTCCGGGCCCTTGCCGTGTCGGGTCGTCAGGCCACGCCAGGTCTTGGTTCCCTGGAAGCACCGCTCGACGGTGTTGCGTCGCTTGTATCGGTCGGGATCGAAGGTGACGGGTCGGCCACCGGTGGAACCCTTCCGCTTTCGGTTCGCCGCCTGGTCCGCCTTCTCCGGGATCACTGCGGTGATTCCGCGTCTGCGCAGGTAGGCGCGGTTGGCCTTTGAGGAGTAGGCCTTGTAGGCGGACACTGCGGCCGGCCGGGTGCGTGGCCGGCCGACCCGGGCCGCGCACCCGGATCTTCTCGAGTACGGGACGGAAGTGGCGGCAGTCGGCGGCCTGGCTCGAGGTCAGGACGAACGCCAGCGGCAGGTCGGCAGAGTCGACCGCCGTATGGATCTTGCTGCTCAGGCCGCCTCGGGACCGGCCGAGTCCGGCTTTCGTGGCCCGGGCCCTGCGCCGACGGCGTGCCTGGGCACGAACCTGCGCGGAGTCGGCGACGGTGTCCGGCGCCGGCTCCGCATCACCCGCGGCACGGCCCGCTGTTGCGGCAGCGGAACCCCCTTTTCCTCGGTCAGGGCCTGTTCGAGCGCATCGAGGGTCTCCCCGGTGACCGCCAGTCCGGACGACTCGTAGTGGGCTCTCACGATCGTGGAGTCCACGCTGACCAGCGCCAGCCCGACCTTCCCGCTCGCGGCGGTCTCCGCGATCAACGCCTCCATCAGGCTCTCGAAGAACCCGGAGGCCACCCAGCCGCGGAACCGGGAGTAGGCGGTCGTCCAGGACCCGTAGCGCTCGGGGACGTCCCGCCAGTCGCTACCGGTGCGAAACCGCCACAACACCCCGTTGAACTGCTCCCGAACCCGCCGCGGCAACGGCCCGGTAGCCGCCACCGGCACATGCGGTTCGATCAAGGCCTACTCGGCATCCGTCACGTCAAAACGCGCAACGACCCCGAGTTCTACCAAACACGCCGGCCCGCCATCAGGCCAGGCCAAGATCTGAACCTTGAACAGCTCCTAGGTCGCCAAGCATCTCAAAGACGGGGCGTGGAGGTGCCAGAAGAAGAGTGGTCGCGTTCTGTCGAGGTGCTGAGCTGCCAGACTCGAGGCCTTAAATGTGGCCCTGGCACATCGAGGGCTTCGGCTCGGCGAGATCTGCGCTCCATCGGATCGACATGTGGCCCCGGGTGATGACGACGCTTGCGTGTGATGGAGGACCACGGCTCGTGCTGACTTGGCCCACTTGAATCTGTTTTTTTCTCAGGTCAGATCCCTGTGCTGAACGGTCGTTTCACGCCTGATCGGAGAGGTGTCGCCGGACCGTCCGGGCCCCGTGGTCGTCGCGGGCCCGGGCGGTCCGGTGTTTCCGGGGTCAGCCGATGGTGACGGTGAGGAGGCCGTCGGGGGTGGCGGTGACGGTGACGGGGGTGAGGGTGTCGGCGTGGGCGTCCGGGTGGTGGGACAGGGCGCGCGGGCCGATGCCGACGACGCGGACGCCGGCGGCCTTGGCGGCGGCGATGCCGGCGCCGGAGTCCTCGAAGGCGAGGCAGTCGGCGGGGGCGAAGCCGAGGGCGGCGGCGCCCTTGAGGAAGCCCTCGGGGTCGGGCTTGCTGGCGCCGACGGACTCGGCGGTGACCAGGACGGGCGGCAGCGGGAGGTCCGCGGCGGCCATCCGGACCCGGGCGAGCGGCTGGTCGGCGGAGGTGACCAGGGCGTGCGGGAGGCCGGCCAGCGAGGCGAGGAAGGCGGCGGCGCCGGGCACCGGGACGACGCCCTCGGTGTCGGCGCGCTCCTCGGCGAGCATCCGCTCGTTGTCGGCCAGGTTGAGCTCGACCGGGCGTTCGGGCAGCAGCGCGGCCATGGTCGAATGGCCCTGGCGGCCGTGCGCGACGGAGAGCACCTCGGCCGGGTCCAGGCCGTGCCGCTCGGCCCAGCGGTTCCAGCAGCGCTCGATCACGGCGTCGGAGTCGACCAGGGTGCCGTCCATGTCCAGGAGGACGGCGCGGGCGGTCAGCCGGACGGGGGTGGCGGGCATGGGGCGGCTCCTCGGGGTGTGCCGGCGGGAGAGCCGGAGAATGCGAGCTCTTTGTTTCTAGATGATACAAAAGATCAATCGAGCAGGTGGGCGTTGACCGCGCGGGCCTCCTCGGCCAGCTCGGCCAGCTCCACCACCTCGACCCCGGCCGCCGCCAGCAGCGCGGTGCCCTGGCAGTCGGTGACGAACAGGTCCGGCTCGCGCCAGGCCACCACCACCCGCGGCACGCCCGCCGCGACGAGCAGCCGGGCGCACGGCACCGGCCGCGAGGCGCGCTGCCCGCAGGGCTCCAGCGAGCTGTAGACGGTGGCCCCGCGCAGCCGCGGGTCGTCCGCCGGGAGCTTGGCCAGTGCGGCCTCCTCGGCGTGGTCGTGCGGGTCCGCCTCCCGGCTGTAGCCCTCGGCCAGCACCGTGCCGTCGGCGCCGACGACCACCGCGCCGACCGAGAAGGCCGTTTCGGACGGCGGGCAGCGGCGGGAGAGTTCGACGGCCCGGCGCAGGTGGTCGAGGTCGGTGGACGCGGACTGGGTCACGGCGCGGGCTCCTTCGGGGCGTACCTGAGCAGGACGACGTCGCCCACGGTACGTGCCTCCAGCAGTCGCATCCGCCGGGTCGGGCCGCCCGGGAACGCGGCCGGGCGGACGAAGCGGGGTGCCTCGGCCTGGCCCACCAGCAGGGGGGCGACGGCGAGTTGGAGCTCGTCCGCCAGGCCCAGGGCCAGGAACTGGGTGTGCACGGCGCCGCCGCCCTCGACCATCAGCCGGCGCACCCCGCGGGCGCCGAGGTCGTCCAGCACCGCGCCGAGGTCCACCGTCCCGCCCAGCGCGACCACGTCGGCCCGCCCGTCCAGCCGGGGGCGCAGCACCGCCGCCCCGGCGTCCGTGGTGTAGGCGAGCCGGGCGCCGCCGGTGTGCCAGAACCGCAGGCCGGCGTCGAGATCGCCGCTCGCGCTGAGCGTCACCTTCAGCGGGTGCTCGGGCTTGCCGGCCGCCAGCCGGGCGGCCCGGCGCCCGGGGTCGTTGACCAGCAGCCGCGGGTTGTCGGTGCGCAGGGTGTTGCCGCCGACCAGGATCGCGTCGGCGGCGGCGCGCTCCTCGTCGACCCGGTCGAAGTCGGCGGCGTTGGAGAGCAGCAGCCGCTCGGGGGAGGCGTCGTCGAGGTGGCCGTCGAGCGAGACGGCGGCGCTCAGCAGGACGTGGGGGCGCGGGCCGGGCATGGGCGGAGACCGTTCTGTCGGGGGCGTCTCCACGGTACGGCGGCCGGGTCCGGCCGGGCTCCACCCGGATCGCATCCTGAGACAGATCTTCTCGTCATGCGGGACGGGGAGTAGCGTCGGAGGCGCCGCGGAGCACCGCGGCCGACCGCGCCCAGGGGGGACCCCATGACCGGACCGCAGCCCGCCGCCGTCTACACCCACGGCCACCAGGAGGCCGTACTGCGCTCGCACCGCTCCCGCACCGCCGCCGACTCTGCCGGCTACCTGCTGCCCGAACTGCGGCCCGGACAGGCCCTGTTGGACGTCGGCTGCGGCCCCGGCACGATCACCGCCGACCTGGCCGGGCTGGTCGGCCCGCAGGGGCGGGTGGTCGCGGTGGACACCTCCGCCGAGGTGCTGGAGCAGGCCGCCGGGCACGTCGCCGGGCGAGGCCTGTCCAACGTCGTCCTCGAGCGCGCCGATGTGCACCGACTGCCCTACCGGGACGGCGAGTTCGACGTGGTCCACGCCCACCAGGTGCTCCAGCACGTGGCCGATCCGGTGGCCGCGCTGCGCGAGCTGCGGCGGGTGACGGCGCCGGGCGGGGTGGTCGCGGTCCGCGACGTCGACTACGCCTCGATGACCTGGTTCCCCGAGGTGCCCGCGCTGGACCGCTGGCTGGAGCTGTACCGGCGGACCGCCCGCGCCAACGGCGGGGAACCGGACGCCGGCCGGCGGCTGCTGTCCTGGGCCCGCGCGGCGGGCTTCGCCGAGGTCACCGCGAGCGCCTCCACCTGGACGTTCGCGACGCCCGAGCAGCGCGCCTGGTGGGGCGGGATGTGGGCGGACCGGGTGACGGGCACCGCGCTGGGCCGGACGGCGGTCGAGCGGGGCTTCGCGGAGCGCGACGAGCTGGACCGGGTCGCGGACGGCTGGCGGGAGTGGAGCGCCGCCGGGGACGGCTGGTTCTCGATGTTGCACGGCGAGGTCCTGGCCCGGGGCTGAGCCCGGGGCTGAGCCCGCGACCGAGTCCGGGGCCCGGAGGCCGGGGACGGGCCGGGGAGGCCGGGCAGGTGTTCGGAAAGATCGGGTAAAGTCGCGCGACCGTTCAGATCGGGCCCGTTCGGGTCCGAGCCATGGTGCCGAGCGCCGAGCCGATGCCCGTTCCGGTGGGTTGGGGGAGTCCCGTGTCCAAGTCCGAGTCCGAGCCGTCCGTCCCGGGGCCGGAGTCGCCCGCGGCCGCGGGCGAGGGTGCGGACCCGGGCGTGGCCGAGGATCCGGGCACGGACGGGGGCCCGGGAGCGGACGGGGAGCGGGGCGTGACCGCGGCGGCAGCGCCCGCGGCCCCGGCGCCGACGGCCGGTCAGGATCCCCGGGTGGACTTCCGCAAGGACACCGCCGAGCCCGCGAGCCCGCCCGTGCCCGCGAGCCCCGCCGGATCCGCGAGCCCGCCCGCCCCCGCGGCCCCCGCCGACCCCTGGGCCGCCCCCGATCTCTCCGCCGGTCCGTCCGCCGCCCCGGCCCCGGCACCCCGGGCCGTCCCGCCGTCGGCCGCCCCGCCCCAGCCGCCGTACCCGCTGCCCGCCGGGGGCTGGGCCTCCGTCACCCCCGCCGCCCGGTCCGGCTTCCCGCCCGGTCACCCGTACGCCCAGCCCCCCGGTCAGGGCCCGGCCGCCGCCCCCTTCCCCGGGTTCGTGCCCGGCCCCGCCCCGACCAACGGCTTCGCCGTCGGCTCGCTGGTCACCGGTCTGCTCCTGGTGGCCCCGGTGGCCCTGGTGTTCGGCATCCTCGCGCTGGTCCAGATCAACCGCCGCAAGGAGCGCGGCTCCGGCATGGCGGTGACCGGTCTGGTGCTCGGCACGGTCGGCACGGTGCTGCTGGTCCTCGCGCTCGGCGCGGCCGACTTCGGTTCGGCGCGGGCCGGCCGCTTCGGCGGGGCCCCGAAGGCGCCGGCCGGCTCGGTGCACTGGTCCGACCTCAAGGCCGGCGACTGCTACGACTCCCCCGGGGGCGGTTCGACGTCCGACGGGAACGGCGACGAGACGGTGTACTGGGTGCACCGGGTGGCCTGCGCCGAGCCCCACAACGGCGAGGTGGCGGGCACCGCCGACCTGCCGGGCCGCGACGGCGGCTACCCGGGCGAGAGCGAGGTCCGCGATTCGGCGGGCCGGCTGTGCCGCCAGGTGCTGGACGGCTACGCGCTCGACCAGTGGGTCCTCCCGGACGGCATGGACGACGTCTACCTCTACCCGACCGCGAGGAACTGGGAGTCCGGCGCGCGGTACGTCACCTGCGCCTACGAGGACCGCGAGGAGCAGCACCGCGGGACGGTCCGGACCGACCGGAGCAGCCTGACCGCGCCCCAGCTGGCCTACCTGGAGGCCGTGCGGAGCTTCAACGACGTCTACCTGGACCCGCCGGCGGGCGCGGTCTCCGAATCCGAGGCCGAGTACCGGGCGTGGGCCCGTCGGATGGCCGCGGCCTCCCGCGCCCAGGCGGCCGCGCTGGGCGGACCGTCGGTGCCCTGGCCGGCCGACGTCCAGCCGAAGATCGTCAAGCTGGCCGAGGCCACCTCGCAGGCGGCCGCCGCCTGGGACGCCGCGGCCTCCGGCGGCGACGTGGCGGGCGACGTCCGCCGGGCCAGGGCGCTGGTGGCCAAGTCGGCGCCGACGGCGCTGGAGGTGCGCCGCGGGTTGGGGCTGTCCACCGGTGAGCAGGTGCCCGACCTACGGGTCTGAGCGCCGCGCACCCGGTTACCGGCCGTTGACCGGGCCAAAACCCGGCGGTTACCCGGCGGCCCTACGGTCGTGGACACGTCCCCGGCCCGACCCCCACGCGAGCCGGGGACCGGCCCGTCCGACCAGGGCGGGACGGTCGGGGCCCGACAGCCGGCAACGGACCGGTCGGCAACGGCCCGCGACGGACCGCGACGGCAGGGAGCGGGACGGCCCGAGGGCGCCCCCGGTACCCTCCCGCCATGGGGACCCACCGGGTGATGCGGCAGGACGACAACGGCAACCGCTTCCTGGTCGCCAAGAACCTCGATCCGGCCGAGGCCCGGCGGATGGCCGCCGAGTTCGAGGCCCGCGGCCACAAGCAGATGTACTGGGTCGAGGAGGACGGGGCGGCGGTGGGCCCCGAATCGGCGGACGGGTCGGTCCGCAACGCCTGAGCCCCCGTAGGGTCGCGGTCATGGACGCCTCCCACGCCCCCGGCCCCGCCCACCCAGCCTCCGACGCCCCCGCCGCTCCCCGGATCGTGGTCGGCGGCGCCCTGGTCCACCGTGGCCGGGTGCTCGCCGCCCGGCGCAGCGCGCCCGAGTCGGTGGCCGGCCGGTGGGAGTTCCCCGGCGGGAAGGCCGAGCCCGGGGAGACGGAGGCGCAGGCGCTGGAGCGGGAGCTGCTGGAGGAGCTCGGCGTCCGGGCGCGCGCGCTGACCCGGCTGCCGGGCGCGTGGGCCGTGCGCCCCGGCCTGGAACTGCGCTTCTGGGCCGCCGAATTGCTGGCCGGCGAGCCGCGCGCACTGGAGGACCACGACGCGCTGCGGTGGCTCGGCCCGGACGAGCTGGACGCCGTGGACTGGATCGATCACGACCGTGACGTGCTGCCGCACGTCGCCCGGCTGCTCGCGGGCCCCGGATCCGGTCCCGGAGCGGGTGCCGCGGACAGCGCGCCGACGGCGGGCGACGCGCAGTCCGCCGAGTAGGTCAATCGGACAAGACGACCCGGGGGCCGGGATAGCCTGGGTGCTGCTGGGTATGTCACTTTTCGGCACTATTCGTCACCATCGGTGAGCCGTCCCCAGCCGGCGACGCCGATCCCGACCAGAGCCGGAGGCCCCGTCGGTGTCGAGTACCGGGAACGGTGGCGGGGGAGAGCGGCGGGCAGGCTCCACGGGGAGCGCCGCCGCCCGCGCCCGACTGCGCCGCGCCGCCCGTCCGGCCGCCCCCCAGCCGCCGTCCGGCCGCCGCCTCGGGGCCACCGGCGCCGCGCGGTCCGCCCAGTCGGCGCCGGACCAGTCGCCGCCCGTCCGGCCGTCGGCCACCCGGCCGGTGCCGCCCCCGGCGGCGGCCGAACCGGGCGCCGGGCCGGCCCCGCGCAGCCGTCCCGGCCGGCCGTTCCCCGGCGGGCCCTCCGACACCCCGGGTGCCCCCGGCGCACCCGCCGGTGGCAGCCTGCTGGACATGCTCAAGGTCGCCATCGCGATCCTGGACACCGCGGGCCGGGTGGTGCTCTGGAGCCCGGCCGCCGAGGAACTGCTCGGCTGGCCGAACGAACTGCTGGTCGGCCGCCGGATCGAGGAGCTGATCCCCGACCGCGAGCAGGTCGCCCGGATCCGGGACGCGATCCAGGACACCCTGCGCCACGGCCGCTGGGCCGGCTACGCCGAGCTGCGCGACCGGGACGGCGAACCGATCGCCGTGGACGCCCGGATCTCCCTCCTGGTGGACGGCGACGGCACCCCGTTCCTCCAGGTCAACATGGCCGAGACGGCCGCCGTCCAGGCCGTCGAGCGGGACCTCGCGGTGCGCGACGCGCTGTTCGAGCAGTCCCCGCTGGGCATCGCCATCATGGACACCGACCTGCGCTACACCGCCGTCAACCGGACCCTCGCCGAGATGAACGGCGTCGCCCTGGACGACCACGTCGGCCGCACCACCGGCGAGACGCTGCCGGAGCGGGCCGCCGACGAGATCACCGCCATCCAGCGCCAGGTGCTGGCCACCGGCGAGCCGGTCATCGACGTCACCCTGGCCTCCCCGGTCACCACCCGGGCCGGCTACCGCTCGATCTCCTACAGCCGGATGACCGACCGCTCCGGCCGGGTGCTCGGCATCTCCGGCACCGTGATGGACGTGACCGAGCGCTACCGGGCGGTCGCCAAGGTCGAGCACGCCCGGCGCCGGCTCTCGCTGCTCAACGAGTTCGGCTCCCGGGTCGGTGACCTGCTGGACGCCTCCCGGATCGCCCAGGAGCTGGCCGGCTCGGTCGTCCCCCGGCTGACCGACCACTCGGCGGTGATCCTGCTCCAGGCCGTCGCGCACGGTGACGACCTGCCCCGGCACGGCCACGACCGCCGCACCTCGCTGCTCCAGCTCGGCACCGCCTCCGTCCAGGACGGCCCCGAGGTGGACGTGATGCTCCGCCGCGGCGCCCGGATCACCTTCGCCGAGGACTCGGTCTGCGGCCGGGTGCTGCGCACCGGAGTGCCCGAGCTGCTGTCCGGCGCCGAGCAGCTGGACGACGTCACCTACCCCGGGGACCCGAAGATGCAGGCCGCCCGGGACCTCGGCGTGCACTCGATGCTGGTGGTGCCGCTGCGTGCCCGCGGCATCGTGATCGGCCTGCTGCTGGTCAGCCGGGCCGGCTACCGCGAGGGCTTCGACCGGGACGACCTGGCCTTCACCGTCGAGCTGGCCGACCGGGCCGGCAGCTCGCTGGACAACGCCCGCCTCTACGCCCGCGAGCGCACCGCCGCGCTCACCCTCCAGCGCACCCTGCTGCCGCAGCAGGTCCCGCAGCCCACCGGCGTCGAGGTCGCCTACCGGTACGTGCCCGGCAGCAGCGGCACCGAGGTCGGCGGCGACTGGTTCGACGTCATCCCGCTGCCGGGGGACCGCACCGCGCTGGTGGTCGGCGACGTGATGGGCCACGGCCTGCGGGCCGCCGCCACGATGGGACGGCTGCGCACCGCAGTCCGGGTGCTGGCCGCCCTGGACCTGCCGCCGGACGTCCTGCTGCGGCACGTCCACGAGCTGGCCGACGACCTCGCCCAGGGCCCGGACGAGGCGCTGCTGGCCACCTGCGTCTACGCGGTCTTCGACCCGGCGACGGCCCGGCTCACCGTCGCCAAGGCCGGGCACATCCCGCCGGTGCTGGTGGTGCCGGGCGGGGACGCCGCGGAGCCGACCCGCACCGGCGGCCCGCTGCCCGGTGGCGCGGGCCGGATCCTCGACCTGCCGTCCGGCGCCCCGCTCGGGGTGGGCGGAGTCCCGTTCGAATCGGTCGAACTGAAGATCCCCGAGGGCAGCCTGCTGGCGCTGTGCACCGACGGCCTGGTCGAGTCCCGGGACAAGGACCTGGACGTCGGCCTCGGCCGGCTGGTCACCGTGCTCCAGGGGCCGCACGCCTCCATCCAGGCCGCCTGCGAGGCGGTGCTGGCCACCATGGAGCAGGGCCGGGAGCCGGACGACGTCGCGCTGCTGCTGGCCCGGCTCGGCCACGGCCAGGCCGGCACCCCGACGGCGGGCTGGACCCTGCCCGCCGAGCCCACCGCCGTCTCCCGGGCCCGCCGGCTGGTCCGCGCCACGCTCGTCGAGTGGGGCGTCGAGGAGCTCACCGACACCGCCGAGCTGCTGGTCAGCGAGCTGGTCACGAACGCCGTCCGGTACGCCAGCGCCCCCATCGGGGTGCGGCTGACGCTCGGCGAGACGCTGCTGGTCGAGATCTCCGACCCGCTGCCCGACCCGCCCCGGGAACGGCACGCGGCCGAGGCCGACGAGGGCGGCCGCGGGCTGGAGCTGGTCCACCGGCTGGCGCTGCGCTGGGGGGCCCGGGCCGAGGGCATCGGCAAGGTGGTCTGGTTCGAGCAGGCGCTCGCGGGTAGTGGAAGCGATGGATCGTGAGCGGAGCGAACAGGAGGCAGGCGGTGCCGCACGTACCGGCGGGCGCTCAGGGGGAGCGCGCACTCCGGAAGGGGGCGCGAGCGTGGCATTGTGGTTGCGCGGGCGGTAGGACAAAAACCTTCGCCCGATCTGATGTTGTGATGTTGAGGGCGTGTGATCGCACCCCTCGATGATGAATACTCGGTCTTCTCGACATCCGGACGGTCGCGGGTTGGAGGGGTCGGTCCGTTGAACAGCACTCCGGCGCGGAGCGCGTCGCCGAGCAGCAGCGGTCATGCCGCCGTACCCGGGCAGGCCGGTTCCGCGCACCTGCCCGTACGGGACGGCGCGGTCCGCGGGCGCCACCCCGTCCCGGTGGACCGGGCGGGGGCCACCGGTGACCCCGGCTCGATCTACGACTACATCCGGGTCGCCACCTTCGCGATCGGCCCCGACGGGCGGATCAGCCAGTGGAGCGAGCGCGCCGCCGAGTTCTTCGGCGTCCCGGCCGCCGAGGCCGTCGGGGCCGACCCGATCTCCACCTTCGTGCCCCGCGAGCTGTGGCAGCGCGGCCGGGCCCGGCTGGAGCGCACCCTGGCGGGCGAGGAGTGGGTCGGCACCACCCCGTACCGGGACGCCGACGGCGGCGAGGGCCTCGCCGAGCTCTACCTGATGCCCGACAGCTCCCTGCCCACCGCGGGCGCCACCTGCCTGGCCGTCGACCTCGGGCAGCTGCGCCGGATCGAGACCGACCTGGCCGCCTCCGAGGCCGTCTTCGGACAGACGCCCACCGGCTTCGTGCTGTTCGACGACCGGCTGCGGTTGCAGCGGGTCAACGACGCCTTCGCCTCCGGGATGGGCCTGGTCCCCACCGACCTGGAGGGCCTCACCCCGCACGACCTCTTCCCGCCGTCCGAGGCCGACCGGCTCACGGCCGCCCTGCGCAAGGTCCTGGCCACCGGCGAGCCGGTGTTCGACCTGCGCTTCCACGGCGCCGTCCCGACCCGCGAGGGCAACCGGCTCTGGGCCGTCTCGCTGTACCGCCTGAACGGCACCGCCGGGCAGACCATGGGCGTGGCCGGGCAGGTCTCCGACGTCACCAGCCGGCACGTCGCCGAGCGCGAGGCCGACGGCGTGCGCCGCAACCTGGCCCTGCTCAACGAGGCCAGCGCCCACATCGGCTCCACGCTCGACCTGGAGACCACCGCCAAGGAGCTGCTGGACGTCGTCGTCCCGCCGTTCTGCGACCTCGCCACCGTCGACCTCTACACCGCGCTGCTCTCCGGCGAGACGGTGCCCAGCGCCGGACGGCTCGGCGACACCGTGCTCACCGACGGCAGCGGCGAACTGCGCCGGGTCGCCGTCTCCAGCGTGGTCGGCGGGGCCTCCTCGGTGCTCGGCTCGGTCACCGGCCTGCCGATCGCCGAGGCCGGCGGCACCCTCTGTTACCCGCGCCGCTCCCCGCACGCCCGGGCGCTGCGCACCGGCCGCAGCGTCATCCCCGAGCCCGGGCCCGACCCGCTGCTGCGCTCCACCCTGATCGTCCCGCTGGTCGCCCGCGACCAGGTGCTCGGCCTCGTCCAGCTGTCCCGGGCGATCGGCAGCGAGCCCTTCGACGCCCGCGACGTCGCGATCGCCGAGGAACTGGTCGCCCGCGCCGCCGTCTGCATCGACAACGCCCGGCTCTACCGGCGCGAGCACGAGCGGGCGCTGATCCTCCAGCGCAGCCTGCTGCCCCCGGGCAACCCGGCCGCCAGCGGCCTGGAGATCGCCTGCCGCTACCTGCCCAGCAACAACAACACCGAGGTCGGCGGCGACTGGTTCGACGTCATCCCGCTGCCGGGCAACCGCACCGCGCTGGTCATCGGCGACGTGATGGGCCGCGGCCTGCGGGCCGCCGTCGCGATGGGCCAACTGCGCACCGCCGTCCGCACCCTGGCGATGCTCGACCTCGACCCCGCCGAGGTGCTCACCGCCCTGGACGAGATCGCCCGTGGCCTCGGCGACGACTCGGTGCCGGCCGGCCCGCCCACCCCGTACGGGCGGCTCACCTCGACGGCCGACGAGGAGGCCCGCGAGGTCTACCTGGCGACCTGCGTCTACGCGGTCTACGACGCCGTCACCCGCCGCTGCGTCTTCGCCAACGCCGGCCACCTGCCGCCCGTGCTGCTCAGCCCCGGCGAGGGCTCCCGGATGCTCGACGTGCCGCCCGGCCTGCCGCTCGGCGTCGGCGGAGAGCCCTTCGAGGAGGTCGAACTGACCCTCCCGGACGGCGCCGTGCTCGCCCTCTACACCGACGGCCTGGTGGAGAGCCGCAAGCACCAGCTGGACGAGGGCCTGCGGGCCTTCCGTTCCGCGCTCTCCGACGAGGGCAAGGGCCTGGAGGACCTCTGCGACCACGTGCTCGGCGAGCTCAACCCGCACCACGGCGAGGACGACATCGCCCTGCTGATGGCCAAGGTGCACGCGTTCCCGGACGACGCCGTCGGCAACTGGTTCCTGCCGCCCGAGCCCACCTCGGTGGCCAAGGCCCGCGAACTGGCGTGCAGCTGGCTGCTCGCCCGGGGGCTGGACGAGCTGGTCGACACCACCGAGCTGCTGGTCAGCGAGCTGGTCACCAACGCGCTCAAGCACGGGCGGGGCGAGATCCGGCTGCGGCTGCTGCGCGAGCGCGGCCTGGTCTGCGAGGTCTGGGACGACGGCTACGCCCAGCCCCGGCAGCGGCGCGCGCAGGAGACCGACGAGGGCGGCCGCGGGCTGCAACTGGTCAGCCTGCTGGCCGAGCGCTGGGGCAGCCGGCGCACGCCCAAGGGCAAGATCGTCTGGTTCGAGCTGGCGCTGTAGCCGCCCGCGAACGGTGGGCCGGACGGGTGCAGTCACCCGGCGGCCCGCCGTGTCGGCGCGGGCCCGGGGCCCGGGGCGGCGTTCCATGGCCGCCATGCGCGTCCGCCAGCTCACCGCCGCAGCCGTCGCGCTGCTGCTCGCCGCCGGTCTCGGCGGCTGCTCCGACGACCCGGGCCCCGCCCGCACCCCCGCCCCCGCCCCGGTCCTGCCCGAACCCACGGCCACCACCGGGGACGTCGGGCCCGTCGACCGCGCCGCCGTCCGGGACGGCGGCACGCTGCGCTGGGCGCTGGACGGCGTCCCGGCCACGCTGAACGTCTACCAGGGTGCGGCGAACACCGACTCGGCGCTGCTCGCCCACGCGCTGTACCCCTCGCTGTTCCGGCCCGACGAACACGGCCGGCTGCTGCCCGACCCGGACTACCTGGCGGGCGCCGAGTCCACCCCGCCCGGGCAGCTGCCGCAGGTGGTGACCTACCGGCTCAACCCGCGGGCCGTCTGGAGCGACGGCACCCCGGTCTCGGCCGCCGACCTCGACGCCCAGCGGACCGCGCTGTCCGGCCTGGACCCGGCCTACCGGGGCGGCAGGGCGGCCGGGTACGACGCCATCGACAGCGTCACCCCGGGCGCCGACCCGCACGAGGTGCGGGTGGTCTTCCGGCGGCCGTACGCGGAGTGGCGCTCGCTCTTCGGGCCGCTCTACCCGGCCGCCGTGACGGCCACCCCGGCCGCCTTCGAGCGGCCGCTGACCGACGGCGGCGGCCCGAGCGCCGGGCCGTACGCACTCTCCCGGTACGACGCCGGGGGCGGGGCGGTCACCGTGGTGCGCAGCCCGCTCTGGTGGGGCGAACCGCCGAAGGCCGACCGGATCGACTTCCTCGCCACGCCGCCCGAGCAGCGGCTGGACGCGCTGGACCAGGACCGGTTGGACGTCGCCCCGCTCACCGCGGCGGTGGACCGGGCGGTGCCGGCCCCGACCCCCGCCCCGGAGGCCGCCGACGCCACCGCTTCCGCCTCCCCGTCCGCCGCGCCGCCGCCCGTGGCCGTGCCCGAGGCGGCCGCACTGGCCCTGCGGCGGGCCGAGTCACTGCCCGGCGTCACCGTGCACCGGGCCGCCGCGGCCTCGCTCACCCAGCTCACCCTGAACGCCGCGCGCGGCCCGCTGACCGACCCGCTGGTGCGCCGCGCCCTCACCCGGGCCGTCGACCGGCAGCGGATCGCCGACGCCGCGCTCACCCCGCTCGGCCTGCCCGCCGCACCGCTCGGCAGCCACCTGCTCGCGGGCGACCAGGAGGGCTACCGGGACAACAGCGGTGCGGCCGGCCAGGGGGACCCGGCCAAGCTGCTGGACGAGGCCGGCTGGACGCGGCCCGCCGGCGGGGGCACCCGGGCCAAGGACGGCAAGCCGCTCGCCCTCTCGCTGCTCGTCCCGGCGGGTTCGGCGACCGCCGAGCGCACCGCCGACGCCCTCACCGCCGGCCTCGCGGACGTCGGGATCGCGGTGCAGCAGGTGCCCGTGCCCGCCGGGTCCTTCGTCGGGGAGCACCTGGCGGCCGGGGACTACGACCTCGCGCTGTTCTCCTGGCCGGCCGGCCCCAGCCCGGCGAGCGAGCAGCGCCCCGCCTACGCCAAGCCCCGGCCGGACCCGGACGGGGTGTCCGACCCGGGCGGCAACTTCGGCCGCAGCGGCACCGAGGAGATCGACCGGCTGTTCGACCGGGCGGCCGCCGAACCGGATCGGACCGTCCGGCTGGACCTGCTCCAGGAGGCGGACGTGCGGATCTGGCAGCTCGGGCACTCGGTGCCGCTCTACCAGCGGCCGGAACTGGTCGGGGTCCGGACCGGAGTCGTCGGCGCGGGCGCGTACGGCTTCGGGTGGCCGCGCTTCCAGGACGTGGGCTGGAGCCGCTAGGGCCCTCGGACCACGAACGACAGGCTGCCGAAGCCTGGCCGGCGGGTGAAGGGGGTGTGACCCATCTGTGATCTTGATCCCGCCGGACCAGCTCGTTTCCGCCCACCTCGGCCCTTCCCCGTACGATAGGAGGAAGCCGAGGCATGGCCATGTGCCCGGCGGGTGGACCGGTAGTAGCAGGCGGAACGGGCGGCGGCGATCGACAGGGATCGCAAGTGCGCGTCACGCAGCCGGGCGCCGCAACCCACGATTCCGGGAGAATCAGCAAGGCATGCCCACGCGCAACGACATCCGTAACGTCGCCATCGTCGCCCACGTCGACCACGGCAAGACCACGCTGGTCGACGCCATGCTCAAGCAGGCCGGCGCCTTCGCCGCCCACCAGCAGCTCGATGACCGGATGATGGACTCCAACGACCTGGAGCGCGAGAAGGGCATCACCATTCTCGCGAAGAACACCGCGGTCAAGTACCACCCCAAGGACGGTGGCGCGCCGATCACCATCAACATCATCGACACCCCGGGCCACGCCGACTTCGGTGGCGAGGTCGAGCGCGGTCTGTCGATGGTGGACGCCGTCGTCCTGCTGGTCGACGCCTCCGAGGGTCCGCTGCCGCAGACCCGCTTCGTGCTCCGCAAGGCGCTCGCCCAGCGGCTGCCCGTCATCCTCTGCATCAACAAGACCGACCGTCCGGACTCCCGGATCGACGAGGTCATCAACGAGACCTACGACCTGTTCCTGGACCTGGACGCGGACGAGGAGCAGATCGAGTTCCCTATCGTCTACGCCTGCGCCCGTGACGGCGTCGCCTCGCTGACCAAGCCGGAGAACGGCACCGTTCCCGCGGACAGCACCAACCTGGAGCCGTTCTTCTCCACCCTGCTGGAGCACGTCCCGGCCCCCAGCTACGACGAGGACGCCCCGCTCCAGGCCCACGTCACCAACCTGGACGCCGACAACTTCCTCGGCCGCATCGCGCTGCTCCGCGTCGAGCAGGGCGAGCTGCGCAAGGGCCAGACCGTGGCCTGGATCAAGCGCGACGGCACCATCTCGAACGTCCGCATCTCCGAGCTGCTGATGACCGAGGCGCTCACCCGCAAGCCGGCCGAGGTGGCGGGCCCCGGTGACATCTGCGCCGTCGCCGGCATCTCCGACATCATGATCGGCGAGACCCTGGCCGACCCGGAGAACCCGATCGCGCTGCCGCTGATCACGGTGGACGAGCCGGCCATCTCGATGACCATCGGCACCAACACCTCGCCGCTGGTCGGCCGCGGCGGCTCCGGCAAGGGCGCGGACGCCAAGTCCGGCGCGGGCAAGATCGACCGCAAGGTCACCGCCCGCCAGGTGAAGGACCGCCTGGACCGCGAGCTGATCGGTAACGTCTCGCTGCGCGTGCTGGACACCGAGCGTCCGGACGCCTGGGAGGTGCAGGGCCGCGGTGAGCTGGCGCTGGCCATCCTGATCGAGACCATGCGCCGCGAGGGCTTCGAGCTGACCGTCGGCAAGCCGCAGGTGGTCACCAAGGAGGTCAACGGCAAGACCCACGAGCCGGTCGAGCGCCTCACCGTGGACGTGCCCGAGGAGCACATGGGTGCCGTCACCCAGCTCATGGGCGTCCGCAAGGGCCGCATGGACAACATGTCCAACCACGGCTCGGGCTGGGTCCGGATGGAGTTCGTCGTGCCGTCGCGCGGTCTGATCGGCTTCCGCACGGAGTTCCTCACCAACACCCGCGGCACCGGCATCGCCCACTCGATCCACGAGGGCCACGAGCCGTGGTTCGGCCAGCTGACCACCCGCAACAACGGCTCGCTGGTCGCCGACCGCGCCGGTGTGGTCACCGCCTTCGCGATGACCAACCTCCAGGAGCGCGGCGTGCTCTTCTGCGACCCGGGCACCGAGGTGTACGAGGGCATGATCGTCGGTGAGAACTCGCGCTCCGACGACATGGACGTGAACATCACCAAGGAGAAGAAGCTCACCAACATGCGTTCCTCGAACGCGGACGTGGCCGAGTCGATCGTCCCGCCGCGCAAGCTCTCGCTGGAGCAGTCGCTGGAGTTCTGCCGCGAGGACGAGTGCATCGAGGTGACCCCGGAGACGGTTCGCATCCGTAAGGTCGTTCTCGACGCGAAGGACCGCGGACGCACCGCCTCGCGCGCCAAGAAGGCGTGATCCGGACGCACTGAACGGCCATTGGCCGGAATGATTCGCCCCCCTTTCCCATGGAGAGGGGGGCGAACTTTTTCAACTACTCCAAGTTGTCGGGGCCGCTATTAACGGAATAGCGCTCATCACACCCAGGTGTCCGCTGAGCGGACGTGACAGTTCGTCATCCGTGACGACTGTCCGTTTGGTGCCTGTCTGGCTATGTCTCAAATGTCCGGTTTTCGAAACTTACCGACTGTTCATGTGACCTAATTGAGATCGTCACTGGTCACTTTCGTGTCCGTGCGTGACGGATAGTGGGTGCAGTCAGGCTCGGGTCAAGGGTGAACGCGCAGGGGTGCGCGCCGAAACCACGAGCGCGGACGGCACAGCGGGTCCGGTCACCACCGTTCCGCAGTGCCCTCCTCGTTGCAACGTCGAATTCAGGAGGCACACCGATGCGCGGTGCGAGCCAGGCCAAGTGGGTTGTCGCAGCTGTTGCTGTCGCCCTCGCTGCGACTGCGTGCAGCAGCAGCGACTCCTCCGGGGGTAGCTCCGACAGCGCTGCGGTCGACCCCGGGGCCAGCTTCAGCTACCAGAGCGCGGAGCCGCAGCGCCCGCTCCAGCCGGCGAACGCCATGGAGAACCAGGGCGGCCGTATCGTCAAGCAGCTCTTCAAGGGCCTCGTCGACTACGACCCCGCGACCGGTGCCCTGCGCAACCAGGTGGCCGACAAGATCGAGACCACCGACGCCAAGAACTACACCGTCACGCTGAAGCCGGGCTGGACCTTCCACGACGGCACCCCGGTCACCTCCAAGTCCTTCGTGAGCTCCTGGAACTGGTCGGCCAACCCGAAGAACAACCAGATCAACTCGGACTGGTTCTCCGACATCGTCGGCTACGACGCCGTCCACCCGGAGAAGGGTGACCCGACCGCCACCGAGATGTCCGGTCTGAAGATCGTCGACGACACCCACTTCACGATCGAACTCTCCACCCCGGTCTCGTACTTCACGTACAAGCTCGGCTACTCGGCCTTCTTCCCGCTGCCCGAGGGCTTCTTCTCCGACCCGGCCGGCTACGGCCAGAAGCCGGTCGGCAACGGCCCCTACAAGTTCGTCTCGTGGGAGCACAACAAGGCCATCACGCTGTCCGCGTACGACAAGTACACGGGCATCGACAAGGCGAAGAACGGCGGTGTCATCTTCCGGAACTACACCGCCGGTGAGGCCGCGTACAAGGACCTGATGTCCGACACCCTGGACGTCCTGGACCAGGTCGACTCGACCGACCTGCCGAAGTACAAGGACGACCTGGGCAAGCGCGCGGTCGACCAGCCGCAGGGCGCCATCCAGAACATCTCCTTCGCGCTGTACCAGGGCGACTGGAACGCCCCGGGCAAGGACAAGGTCCGCCAGGGCCTCTCGATGGCGATCGACCGCGACACCATCACCAAGACCGTGCTGAACGGCAACCGCATCCCCGCCGACTCCTTCGTGGCGCCCGGCGTCATGGGCTACAAGGCCGGCACCTGCGGCGACGCCTGCAAGTACAACCCGGAGAAGGCCAAGCAGCTCATCGCCGAGGGCGGCGGCGTCCCCGGCGGCAAGATCACCATCCTGTACAACTCCGACGGCAGCCACAAGGAGTGGGTGGACGCGGTCTGCAACTCGATCCGCCAGGCGACCGGCGTCGAGTGCCTCGGTGACCCGAAGCCGGACTTCAAGACCTCGCGTGACCTGGTCACCAGCAAGCAGGTCCAGAGCATGATGCGTACCGGCTGGGTGCAGGACTACCCGCTGAACGCCAACTTCCTGCGCGACGTCTACGGCACCGGTGCCGCCGCCAACGACGGCAGCTACTCCAGCCCCGAGTTCGACCGCCTGTCGAAGGAGGCGGACGCCGCCACCACGGTCGAGAAGACCGCGGAGCTCTACCAGCAGGCCGAGGCCGTTCTGGCCAAGGACATGCCGGCCATCCCGCTCTGGTACTACAAGACCAGCTCCGGCTACTCCAAGAACGTCCAGAACGTGAAGTTCAACTCCTTCGGCGACCCGGTCTACACCGACGTCGAGGTCAAGAAGAAGAAGTAATCGGTCGGCACCGCCTGACCCGGTGACAACGGCCGGTGCCCGTCCATCCCCACAAGGGCGAGGACTGGCACCGGCCGTTGGCACGCCGACTTATCTCTTGCCGGGTTGACGGGCCCGGCAGAGTCATACATGGAGGCACGATGGGGCGCTTTGTCGCGAGGCGACTGCTCCAGATGATCCCGGTGTTCCTCGGAACGACCGCACTCATCTTTTTCATGGTGCACTTGCTGCCCGGTGACCCGCTGGCAGCGCTGTGGGGCGACAAGGCGCCGGACCCGGTGCAGCTCGCCGCGCTGAAGCACCAGCAAGGCTTCGACAAGCCGCTGGTCCAGCAGTACCTCGACTACATGGGGAGGCTGTTCACCGGTGACTTCGGCACCGGTCTGGACGGACGCCCGGTGCTCGACAAGATCACCGAGGCGCTGCCGGTCACGGTCCAGCTGGCACTGTTCGCGTTCGCCATCGAGATCGTGCTGGGCATCGGCATCGGTCTGTACGCCGGTCTGCGCCGCGGCAAGCTGTTCGACAAGGGCGCCCTGGTCCTCACCCTGCTGCTGATCTCGATCCCGGTCCCGGTGCTGGGCTTCATCGTCCAGACGGTCTTCGGGCAGAACCTGAAGTGGGTCACCCCGACCGTCCAGGACAGCAACGACATCACCCAGATGGTGCTGCCGGCCGTCGTGCTCGGCTCGCTCTCGCTGGCCTACGTCGCGCGCCTCACCCGCACCTCCATAGCCGAGAACATCAAGGCCGACTACGTCCGCACCGCGGTGGCCAAGGGCCTGCCGCGGCGCAAGGTGATCGGCACCCACCTGCTCCGCAACTCGATGATCCCGGTGGTCACCTTCCTCGGCACCGACCTCGGCGCCCTGATGGGCGGCGCCATCGTCACCGAGGGCATCTTCAACGTCCAGGGTGTGGGCCACGCGCTCTACCAAGCGATCAACATGAAGGAGGGCGCGACGGTCTCCGGCTTCGTGGCCTTCCTCGTGATCGTCTACCTGGCCGCCGGCCTGATCGTCGACCTGCTTTACGCGGTCCTGGACCCGAGGATCCGTTATGCCTGACCTGACCGAGAAGAAGACCGCCGGGGAGATCCCGGCCCAGGGCGGCGCCGCCACCGCGGTCGCCAAGCCCGAGAAGCCCCGCAGCCTCGGTTCCGACGCCTGGCACGACCTGCGCCGCAAGCCGATCTTCGTGATCTCCGCGCTGCTGATCCTGCTGCTGGTCGTCATCGCGATCGCCCCCGGGCTGTTCACCTCGGTGGACCCGCGGGCCGGCGACCTGCGCAACCACTACCTGACGAAGCCGAACTACAGCCACTTCTTCCAGGCGGACTGGTTCGGCTACGACCTCCAGGGCCGCAGCATCTACGCCCGCGTCGTCTACGGCGCCCGCGCCTCGATCATCGTCGGGATCTGCGTCACCGCCGGCGTGACCATCATCGGCGGCCTCACCGGCATGCTGGCCGGCTACTTCGGCGGCTGGGTCGACACGATCATCTCCCGGGTCACCGACATCTTCTTCGGCATCCCGCTGCTGCTCGGCTCGCTGGTGGTCCTCAACGCCTTCACCTCGCGCACCGTCTGGAGCGTGGTCTTCGCGCTGGTCGCCCTGGGCTGGACCCAGATGACCCGTGTCATGCGCGGTTCGGTGATCACGGTCAAGCAGGCCGACTTCGTGACGGCCGCCAAGGCGCTCGGCGCCGGCACCGGCCGGATCATGTTCAAGCACATCCTGCCGAACGCGGTCGCCCCGGTGATCGTCGTCGCCACCATCGCGCTCGGCGGCTACATCGCCGCCGAGGCGACGCTGAGCTTCCTCGGCATCGGTCTGCAGGACCCGACCATCTCCTGGGGCATCGACATCAGCTCGGCCCAGAAGGTGATCCGGACGGCGCCGTTCGCCCTGTTCTTCCCCGCCGGAATGCTGAGCCTTACCGTGCTGGCGTTCATCATGCTCGGCGACGCGGTGCGCGACGCCCTCGACCCGAAGCTCCGCTGAGAGAAGAGGTGACGACCCGATGACCACCGTGATCGAGAACAACCAGAAGAACGAGCGGCTCGAAGTGGGCACGCCTCTCCTCGAGGTGAAGGACCTCCACGTCGAGTTCCACACCCGGGACGGCGTCGCCAAGGCCGTCAACGGGGTCAACTACTCCGTCGCGGCCGGCGAGACGCTCGCCGTCCTCGGCGAGTCCGGCTCCGGCAAGTCCGTGACGGCGCAGACCATCATGGGCATCCTGGACATGCCCCCGGGCAAGGTGACCCAGGGCCAGATCCTGTACCGCGGCCAGGACATGCTCACGATGAGCAACGAGGAGCGGCGCAAGATCCGGGGCCAGAAGATCGCGATGATCTTCCAGGACGCGCTCTCCGCCCTGAACCCGGTGCTCAGCGTCGGCTACCAGCTCGGCGAGATGTTCCGCGTGCACCAGGGCGCCTCCAAGAAGGAGGCGAAGGAGAAGGCCATCGAGCTGATGGACCGGGTGCGCATCCCCGCCGCCCGGCAGCGGGTGAACGACTACCCGCACCAGTTCTCCGGCGGTATGCGCCAGCGCATCATGATCGCCATGGCGCTGTCGCTCCAGCCCGACCTGATCATCGCCGACGAGCCCACCACCGCCCTGGACGTGACCGTCCAGGCCCAGGTGATGGACCTGCTCGCGGAGCTGCAGGCCGAGTACAACATGGGCCTGATCCTGATCACCCACGACCTCGGCGTGGTCGCCGACGTCGCGGACAAGATCGCCGTGATGTACGCGGGCCGGATCGTCGAGACCGCCCCGGTGCACGACCTGTACGCGAACCCCGCGCACCCGTACACCAAGGGCCTGCTCCGCTCCATCCCGCGCCTGGACCAGAAGGGCCAGGAGCTGTACGCGATCAAGGGCCTGCCCCCGAACCTGCTGAAGGTTCCGACCGGCTGCGCGTTCAACCCCCGCTGCGACGTCGCCACCGACCTGTGCCGCACCGAGATCCCGGCGCTGCACCACGTGACGGACAAGGACGGCAAGGAGCTCACCGGCCGCCGCAGCGCGTGCCACCTCTGGAAGGAGACCCTCCATGGCTGAGAACATCCTGGAGGTCAAGGACCTGGTCAAGCACTACCCGCTGAGCCAGGGCATCCTCTTCAAGAAGCAGGTCGGCGCGGTCAAGGCGGTCGACGGCATCTCGTTCGACCTGAAGAAGGGCGAGACGCTCGGCATCGTCGGCGAGTCCGGCTGTGGCAAGTCCACGCTGGCCAAGGTGCTGATGAACCTGGAGCGGGCCACCTCCGGCCAGGTGCTGTTCAAGGGCGAGGACATCTCCACCCTGCAGGGCGCGGCGCTGAAGGCCGTCCGCCGGAACATCCAGATGGTGTTCCAGGACCCCTACACCTCGCTCAACCCGCGCATGACGGTCGGCGACATCATCGGTGAGCCGTTCGAGATCCACCCCGAGGTGGCGCCGAAGGGCGACCGCCGCAAGGCCGTCCAGGACCTGCTGGACGTCGTGGGTCTGAACCCGGAGTACATCAACCGGTACCCGCACCAGTTCTCCGGCGGCCAGCGCCAGCGCATCGGCATCGCCCGCGGCCTCGCGCTCAAGCCCGAGATCATCATCTGCGACGAGCCGGTCTCCGCGCTGGACGTGTCCGTCCAGGCGCAGGTGATCAACCTGCTGGAGCAGCTGCAGGGCGAGTTCGGCCTCTCCTACATGTTCATCGCGCACGACCTCTCCATCGTCCGGCACATCTCCGACCGCGTCGGCGTGATGTACCTGGGCAAGATGGTCGAGATCGGCTCGGACGAGGAGATCTACGAGAACGCCACCCACCCGTACACCCAGGCGCTGCTCTCCGCGGTGCCGGTGCCGGACCCGACGGCGCGCGAGTCCCGCGAGCGGATCATCCTCAGCGGGGACATCCCCTCGCCGGCCAACCCGCCGTCCGGCTGCCGCTTCCGCACCCGCTGCTGGAAGGCGGAGGAGCGGTGCTCCGAGGAGGTGCCGCTGCTCGCGGTCCCCTCGCTGCTGAAGGGCCCGGCCGCACACGAGTCGGCCTGCCACTTCCCCGAGGTCCGGGAGCAGGCCGCGGCCTGATCCACCGGTGGTTCCCAGGAAGGGCCCGCGGCGTTCGCGCCGCGGGCCCTTCCGGCGTTCCGGCCCTTCCGGCGTTCCGGCCCTTCCGGCGTTCCGGCCCTTCCGGCGTGACGGCCGGTCCGGCGCCGCGTCAACTGGGCGGGCGGTCACCGCACCCGTCCGGGTGCACCCGACGCGCGCCGTCGCCGGGGCGCGCTTCTCATGGGGTGTGATGCGACACACACACTGAGGAGGGACCTCCATGCCCGTAGCCGCCCGCGCTCGTTGGGTCCTCGCCGCTGCGACGTCCGTGGCCCTGGTGGCCAGCGGGTGCAGCAGTAACGACAGCGGAGGAGGCAGCGGCTCGTCGGACGCCGGCAAGTCCTTCAGCTACCAGAGCAACGAGCCGCAGAACCCGTTGCAGCCGGCCAACGCGAACGAGGTCGGCGGCGGTCGCATCATCCAGAACCTCTTCAAGGGGCTGGTCGACTACGACCCCGCCAACGCCAAGATCCGGATGCAGGTGGCCGACAAGATCGACACCAGCGACTCGCAGACCTTCGACGTCACGCTGAAGGACGGCTGGAAGTTCCACGACGGCACCCCGGTGCACGCCCAGAACTTCGTCGACGCCTGGAACTGGGGCGCCAACCCCGCCAACAACCAGATCAACAGCTCCTGGTTCTCCGACATCGAGGGCTACCAGGACGTCCACCCGGCCTCCGGCCAGCCCACCTCGGAGAAGATGTCCGGGCTGACCGTCACCGACGACCTGCACTTCACCGTGAAGCTGAGCCACAAGGTCTCGTACTTCGAGTACAAGCTCGGCTACATCGCCTTCTCCCCGCTGCCCGAGGGCTTCTACAAGGACCCGGCCGGGTACGGTCAGAAGCCGGTGGGCAACGGCCCGTACCAGTTCGTCAGTTGGTCGCACAACAACAGCGTGGTGACCAAGACCTTCCCGGACTACCAGGGCGTGGACAAGCCGAAGAACGGCGGCATCGTCTTCAAGATGTACACCACGTCCGAGGCCGCCTACGCCGACCTCCAGTCCAACAACCTGGACGTGATGGACCAGGTGCCGCCGTCCGCGCTGGCCACGTACAAGGGCGACCTCGGCGACCGCGCCGTGGACGCGCCGCAGGGCGCCATCCAGAACATCGGCTTCACGCTCTACCAGGCCGACTGGTCCTCGCCCGACAAGGCGAAGGTGCGCCAGGGCCTGTCGATGGCGATCGACCGCGACACCATCACCAAGACGGTGCTGCAGGGCTCCCGCAAGCCCGCCACCGCCTGGGTGGCCGAGGGCGTCGAGGGCTACAAGGACGGCACCTGCGGCGACTTCTGCAAGTTCGACCCGGCCAAGGCCAAGCAGCTGATCCAGGAGGGCGGCGGCGTCCCCGGCAACAAGCTGCTGATCACCTACAACGCGGACGGCGGCCACAAGGAGTGGGTCGACGCGGTCTGCAACTCGATCCGGCAGAACACCGGGGTCGACTGCCTGGGCGACCCGAAGCCCGACTTCAAGACCGCGCGGGCCGCGATCACCGGGCACACGCTCAACGGCGCCTTCCGCACCGGCTGGGTGCAGGACTACCCGCTGAACGCCAACTTCCTGGCCGACGTGTACCGCACCGGCGCCGCGTCCAACGACTTCGGCTACAGCAGCCCCCAGTTCGACGAGGCGGCCACCAAGGCGGACGAGGCCGGCAGCGTCGCCGACACGGTGACCGGCTACCAGCAGGCCGAGGCGGTGCTGCCGAGCGGGATGCCCGCCGTCCCGCTCTGGTACTACCGCACCAACTCGGGCTACTCGACCAAGGTGCAGAACGTGAAGTTCGACTCCTTCGGCAACCCGGCCTGGACCCAGGTCGAGGTCAAGGGCTGAGCCCCCGTCCGTGCGCCGGCCCCGCCCTCCCCGCGCGGAGGGCGGGGCGCGGTCTCTCGGCCGACCGGACCGGGTGGCCGGACACCCCGTCGGACATCCGGTCGGACACCTAGGAAGGAGGCTCGGATGGGCAGTTACGTGCTGCGGCGGGTGCTGCAGATGATCCCGGTGTTCTTCGGCGCCACGCTGCTGATCTTCCTGATGGTCTACACGCTGCCGGGCGACCCGGTCTCGGCGCTGTTCGGCGAGAAGGCCGCCGACCCGGCCGTGGTCGCCAGCATCAAGCACACCTACTACCTGGACCAGCCGCTCTGGAAGCAGTACCTGCACTACATGGGGAACCTCTTCCAGGGGGACTTCGGCACCAGCTTCACCGGGCGGCCGGTCACCGACATCATGGCGGACGCCTTCCCGGTGACCATCCGGCTCGCCCTGATGGCCTTCGTCTTCGAGATGATCGCGGGCCTCGCCCTCGGCGTGCTCTCGGGCCTGCGGCGCGGCAGCGTCGCGGACACCTTGGTGCTGGTCCTGACCCTGGTGGTGATCTCGATCCCGGTCTTCGTGCTGGCCTACATCGCGCAGACGGTGTTCGCCACCAACCTGGGCTGGGTCACCCCGACGGTGCAGGACAGCTACGACCTGACCCAGCTGGTGCTGCCGGCCGTCGTGCTGGGCTCGCTCTCGCTCGCGTACGTCGCCCGGCTCACCCGGACGTCGATCGGCGAGAACCTGCGGGCCGACTACATGCGCACCGCGGTGGCCAAGGGCCTGCCGCGGCGCACCGTCATCTCCCGGCACCTGCTGCGCAACTCGCTGATCCCGGTGGTCACCTTCCTCGGTACCGACCTCGGCGCGCTGATGGGCGGGGCGATCGTCACCGAGGGCATCTTCAACGTGCAGGGCATCGGCAACGTCCTGTACCGGGCGATCAACCAGAAGGAGGGCCCCACCGTGGTCGGCATCGTGACCGTCCTGGTGATCGTCTACCTGGTCGCCAGCCTGCTCGTCGACCTGCTCTACGCGGTCCTGGACCCGAGGATCCGCTATGCCTGACATCCACGACGAGAACTCCTACGAGCCGCACCCCAAGCCGGGGGTCTCGCACCTCGACTACGCCGGCGAACAGGGCATGGCGGTCGAGCAGGAGACTTTAGTCGAACCCGACGTGGAGAAGCGGGAGGAAGCCCGCAGCCTGTGGGGCGACGCCTGGCGGGACCTGCGCCGACGGCCGATCTTCCTGATCTCGGCGGTGCTGATCCTGCTGCTGGTGGTCATGGCGGTCTTCCCCTACGCGTTCACCGACGCGGACCCGCGCAAGGCCGACCTGGTGAACGACTACCTCAGGCGGCCGAACTGGGGCGACGTCTTCGGAGCCGGCTGGTTCGGCTACGACGCGCAGGGCCGGTCCATCTTCGCCCGGGTGGTGTACGGGGCCAGGGCCTCGATCACCGTCGGCATCTTCACCACCGCCGCCGTCACCCTCCTCGGCGGGCTGACCGGCATGGTGGCCGGCTACTTCGGCGGCTGGATCGACGCGGTGCTCTCCCGGATCACCGACATCTTCTTCGGCATCCCGCTGCTGCTGGGCGCGCTGGTGCTGCTGAACGCCTTCGCCACCCGCACGGTGTGGAGCGTGGTCGTCGCGCTGGGCGTGCTCGGCTGGACCCAGATCGCCCGCGTGATGCGCGGCGCGGTGCTGACCGTCAAACAGTCCGACTACGTGGTGGCGGGCCGGGCGCTGGGCGCCGGGACGGGCCGGCTGATGTTCCGGCACATCCTGCCGAACGCGATCGCCCCGGTGATCGTGGTGGCGACGATCGCGCTCGGCGGCTACATCGCCACCGAGGCGACGCTGAGCTTCCTCGGCATCGGCCTGCAGGACCCGACCATCTCCTGGGGCATCGACATCTCCTCCGCCCAGAAGGTGATCCGGACGGCGCCGTACGTGCTGTTCTTCCCGGCCGCGGCGCTCTCGATCACCGTGCTGGCCTTCATCATGCTGGGCGACGCGGTGCGCGACGCCCTCGATCCGAAGCTTCGCTGAGCGAGGGGAGCGCATCGTGAGTACAGCGGTGGACACCACCGGGCGCGAGCGGGAGGCACCGTACCAGGGACCGCTGCTCGACGTCCGGGACCTGCACGTCGAGTTCGTCACCCGGGACGGTGTGGCCAGGGCCGTGAACGGGGTGAGCTACTCGGTCGCGGCGGGGGAGACGCTGGCGGTGTTGGGGGAGTCCGGTTCGGGCAAGTCGGTGACGGCGCAGGCCGTCATGGGGATCCTGGACATGCCGCCGGCCCGGATCCCGCGCGGCCAGATCCTCTACCGGGGCCAGGACATGCTCAGGATGAGCAAGGAGGAGCGGCGCAAGATCCGCGGCCAGAAGATCGCGATGATCTTCCAGGACGCGCTGTCGGCGCTGAACCCGGTGCTCAGCGTGGGCTACCAGCTGGGGGAGATGTTCCGGGCGCACCGGGGGGTGTCCCGCAAGGAGGCCCGGGCGAAGGCCGTCGAGCTGATGGAGCGGGTGCGCATCCCGGCCGCCAAGGAGCGGGTGAACGACTACCCGCACCAGTTCTCCGGCGGGATGCGGCAGCGGATCATGATCGCGATGGCGTTGGCGCTGGAGCCGGACCTGATCATCGCGGACGAGCCCACCACCGCGCTGGACGTGACGGTGCAGGCGCAGGTGATGGACCTGCTCGCGGAGCTGCAGGCCGAGTACAACATGGGGCTGATCCTGATCACCCACGACCTCGGCGTGGTCGCCGACGTCGCGGACAAGATCGCCGTGATGTACGCGGGCCGGATCGTCGAGACCGCCCCCGTGCACGGGCTGTACGCCCGGCCCGCGCACCCGTACACCCGGGGCCTGCTGGACTCCATCCCCCGGCTCGACCAGAAGGGCCAGGAGCTCTACGCCATCAAGGGGCTGCCGCCCAACCTGCTGCGCATCCCCAGGGGCTGCGCCTTCAACCCGCGTTGCCCGCGCGCCCAGGACGTCTGCCGGACCGAGGTGCCGGAGCTGTTCCCGGTCACCGAGGAGGACGGGACGCCGCTGGAGGGGCGCGGCAGCGCCTGCTTCTTCTGGAAGGAGACCCTCCATGACCGCTAACGGGGCCAGTGCGCTGGGCGTGGCGCTGCCGGAGGAGGTCGCCTTCGCCCAGGAGGTGTCGCGCGGCGAGCCGATCCTCGAAGTCCGGGACCTGGTCAAGCACTTCCCGCTCACCAAGGGCATCCTCCTCAAACGGCAGGTCGGCGCGGTGAAGGCGGTCGACGGGGTCACCTTCGACCTGATGCAGGGCGAGACGCTCGGCGTCGTCGGCGAGTCCGGCTGCGGGAAGTCCACGCTGGCCAAGGTGCTGATGAACCTGGAGCCGGCCACCTCGGGATCGGTCCGCTACAAGGGGGAGGAGATCTCCCGGCTCTCCGGGGCGGGGCTGCGGGCCGTCCGGCGGAACATCCAGATGGTCTTCCAGGACCCGTACACCTCGCTCAACCCGCGGATGACGGTCGGCGACATCATCGGCGAGCCGTTCCAGATCCACCCCGAGGTGGCACCCAAGGGGGACCGCCGCAAGGCCGTCCAGGACCTGCTCGACGTGGTCGGGCTGAACCCCGAGTACATCAACCGCTATCCGCACCAGTTCTCCGGCGGGCAGCGCCAGCGCATCGGCATCGCACGGGGACTGGCGCTCAAGCCGGAGATCATCATCTGCGACGAGCCGGTCTCCGCGCTGGACGTCTCGGTGCAGGCGCAGGTGATCAACCTGCTGGAGCAGCTCCAGGGCGAGTTCAACCTGTCGTACATGTTCATCGCGCACGACCTGTCGATCGTCCGGCACATCTCGGACCGGGTCGGGGTGATGTACCTGGGGAAGATGGTCGAGATCGGCTCGGACGCGGAGATCTACGACCACGCCACCCACCCGTACACCCAGGCGCTGCTCTCCGCGGTGCCGGTGCCGGACCCGACGGCGCGGGAGAGCCGGGACCGGATCGTGCTCACCGGCGACGTGCCCTCGCCGGCCAACCCGCCCTCCGGCTGCCGCTTCCGCACCCGCTGCTGGAAGGCGCAGCAGCGGTGCGAGGTCGAGGAGCCCCTGCTGGCCGCGCCGTCCTGGCTGGACGGGGCGGCGCGGCACGACTCGGCTTGTCACTTCGCGGCGGAGCGCGAGATCGGGCAGAGTGCGGCGGAGCGCGAGATCGGGCAGAGCGCGGCGGAGCGCGAGACGGGGTCGGGTGCGGCGGAGCGCGAGCCCGGGCCGGGTGCGGCCGGGCGCGAGGACGGTTCGGGCGGGGCCGGGCCGGGTGGGGTGGGGCCCGGCGGGGGCTGAGGGGCCCAGTACCAGGGCGCGTCCCCGCAGGTGGGGGCGCGCCCTCTCCCGTGACGGAAAAGAGATCTGCCGCGGGCTCGCCAAGTCCCGCTCGGTCCTTGATAGTTGCTCTGCGCCCAGCGGCGGGTGCCGCGGTGCGGAGGAGGGCTGCCCGGATGGACGCGGTGGAGCTGATCGACGGCGGTCGGGGGATCGTGGAGCCCGGGACGCCGCTGCTGGAGGTCGACGACCTGCACGTGGAGTTTCACACCCGGGACGGTGTGGCCAGGGCCGTGAACGGGGTGAGCTACTCGGTCGCGGCGGGGGAGACGCTGGCGGTGCTGGGGGAGTCCGGTTCGGGCAAGTCGGTGACGGCGCAGGCCGTCATGGGGATCCTGGACATGCCGCCGGGGCGGATCACCTCGGGGCGGATCCTGTTCCGCGGCGAGGACCTCCTGACCATGGGCGCGGGCGCCCGGCGGTCCATCCGGGGCGGGCACATCGCGATGATCTTCCAGGACGCGCTGTCGGCGCTGAACCCGGTGCTCAGCGTGGGCTACCAGCTGGGGGAGATGTTCCGGGTACACCGGGGGGTGTCCCGCAAGGAGGCCCGGGCGAAGGCCGTCGAGCTGATGGAGCGGGTGCGCATCCCGGCCGCCAAGCAGCGCGTCGGGGACTACCCGCACCAGTTCTCCGGCGGGATGCGGCAGCGGATCATGATCGCGATGGCGTTGGCCCTGGAGCCGGACCTGATCATCGCGGACGAGCCCACCACCGCGCTGGACGTGACGGTGCAGGCGCAGGTGATGGACCTGCTCGCGGAGCTGCAGGCCGAGTACAACATGGGGCTGATCCTGATCACCCACGACCTCGGCGTGGTCGCCGACGTCGCGGACAAGATCGCCGTGATGTACGCGGGCCGGATCGTCGAGACCGCCCCCGTACGGGAGTTGTACGCCCGGCCCGCGCACCCGTACACCCGCGGCCTGCTGGACTCCATCCCCCGGCTCGACCAGAAGGGCCAGAACCTGCACGCCATCAAGGGCCTGCCGCCGAGCCTGCTGAGCCTCCCGGAGGGCTGTGCCTTCAGCCCCCGCTGCGACCGGGCGCAGGACCGCTGCCGCACCGAGTCCCCGGCGCTGTCCCCGGTGGCCAGCGAGTACGGGACGGAGCTGGCCGGCCGGCGCAGCGCCTGCCACTACTGGCGCGAGACGCTGCACGGCTGAGCCCGCCCGGGAACCGGGACGGCGCGCCGACCGGCCGCGCGCCACCCGCCCGCGCCCGCTACTTCGCGAAGCCGACGTTCTCCCAGACGATGTCGGACAGCCCCTGCGCGCCGATGTTGGCGAGGTCGGCGCGGGCCCCGTACAGCTGCGGGCGCTGGTAGAGCGGCAGGACGCCCGCCACCTTCCAGAGCTCGCCGTCGGCCTGGTTGATCGCCTCGGAGGCGGTGCCCGCGTCGGCCGCGGCGGCGGCCCGGTCGAGCGCGGCGTCCACCGCCGGACTGCCCGCGCCGACGTGGTTGGTGCCGCCGCTCTGGACGAAGTTGGCGCGGTTGCCGCTGGCCGGGAAGGGCGTGCCGATCAGCGAGTAGGCGGCGATGTCGAAGTCGTTGCGGTTGACGTACTTGTCGAAGAACTCGTTGGCGGGGGCGGTCACCGTGGTGACCTTGATGCCGACGTCCTTGAGCATCTTCGTGGCGTTGGCGGCCTCGCTCTGGGCCGGGGTGACCCCGGCCGGGACGACCATCCGCAGCTCCAGCTCGCGGCCGTCCTTCCTCCGTACGTCGCCGTCCAGCTTCCAGCCGGCCGAGTCCAGTTTGCGGGCGGCCTCGGCGGGGTCGTAGCGGGCCAGGCCGAGGGAGTTGTCGCGGTAGCCGTTCTGGTTGGTCACCAGCAGGTGGTTGTTGAGCGGGACGGCGGGCCAGTCCAGGCCGTTGAGGTCGGCGCGGATCACCACGTCCCGGTTGATCGCCTGGAAGACGGCCTGGCGGACGGTCGCGTCGCCGAGCGCGGGGGTGCGGGCGTTCAGGGTGAGCTGGCGGAAGTCCGGGCCGCCGGCCCGGCGCACCGCGGCGCCCTTGACGTTCTTGACGACCTGGTAACCGGCCACGTCGGGGCCGACGTTGACGAGGTCGATCTGCCCCTTGGCGAAGGCGGCGGGCATCGCGTCGGGCAGCATCGCGTGGAAGACGATCCGGTCCAGCAGGGGCTTGTCGCCCCACCAGGACGGGTCGGCGACCAGGGTGACGGTCTGGGCGGCGCGGTCCAGCTGCTCGACCCTGAACGGGCCCGCGGTGACCGGGAACCCGTCCAGGTAGGCGGTGTTGAACAGCTCCGGGGTGGCGATCCGGCTCGCGGGCAGCAGCGGGGCGTTGCCGGCGCTGTTGAACATCGACTGCCACTCGGAGAACGGGCGGTCGAAGGTCATCACGGCCTGGTAGTCGTCCTTGCCGCGCTCGACCGCGGAGACCAGCTCGAAGCCGGTGCTGCTGGAGGATTTGTAGGCCGGGTCCTTCCCGTTCAGGGCACGCCAGTTGGCCTCGATGTCGCGCCAGGTGATCGGGGTGCCGTCGGACCAGTGGGCCTTCGGGTTGAGCGTCCAGGTGACGACCTGCCGGCCGTCCCTGAACTCGGCGTGCGCCTCCTGGAGGAAGGCGGGGTTGGGGGTCTGGGTGCCGGCCGCGTCCGAGCGGAAGAAGGTCGGCAGCAGCGGCTTGCTGACCATGACGGTCGAGGACTCGCTGCCGTCGGTGTGGATCGGCGACCACTGGCGGGAGAACTGGGCGATGGCCAGGTTCAGGGTGCCGCCCTGGCGCAGCCGGCCGCGGTCGTGGGGGTTGATGTCGATCGAGGTCAGCTTGAGCGCGGCGGGGCCGGACGGCAGGGCGTCGGCGGCGCCGCCCTGGCCGGAGGTGCAGGAGCACAGTGCCAGCGAGAGCGTGAGGGCGGTGAGACCGGCGAGCAGGGCCGTCCCGTGGTGCTGGAGGCGGCGGCGCATCGGCGTGCTCCCCGGGGTGGATGTGGCGGATGGTGTGGCGTCACATCTTGCTGACCGGGCGGGGCGTTGTCGAGGGGCGGGCCCGGATGCGGGCCCGCCCCCCGTGGGCACGGTTCGTCGGACGCGGAGGCGTCCGGGTCAGAGGGCGAACTTGAAGGTGCGGTCCTTGTCGCCGGTCTTGTCGAACACCGAGGTGATGCCGTCCGCGACGTCCTGCGGGGTGATCGCGGCGAGCTGGCCGTTCTTCTTGACCTTCACCTTGTCGAACGCGGTGCCCAGCTGGGCGTTGAGCGCGTCCAGGTCCCACTTGGGCACGATCTTGCCGGATGCGTCCGGGACGAGGGTGAGCGCCTTGGCGGCGGTCTTCGGGCCGAAGTCCCACGTCTTGGCGCCGGCCACGACGTGCACCTTGCCGGCGGCCACCTGCTTGCCGAGGCTGTCGGCGGCGGCCTGGAGGGCCTGGGTGGAGATCTTCGGCTGGGCGGCCGTGACGGCGAGGGCGATCGGCTGCTCGGGCTTGCCGTCCGCGCGGTCGCGGTAGGCCTGCTCGATCACGTCCAGGGCACTCCCCGAGTCCACCGCCTGACCGGCCCGGCCGGGCACGACGAGCGGCTCGCCGTTGACGTCGCCGAACTTGACGTAGCCCTCCTGGAGGCCCTGGCCGGAGCCGGCGGCGAGGGTGTCGAGGGCGGCCTTGAGCTTGGCCTTGTCGATCCTGACCTCGGGGGCGACGGTCTTGGTGCCGCCCTTGAGCGACTTGAAGACGTCGACCGGGTTGTAGCTGTGCTGGGCCAGGCCGTCCACGGTGGCCGTGGTGTCGAAGCTCAGGCCGGCGACCGTGGGGTCGAGGTCCACGGCCTGGTCGCCGATCTTCAGCTTCAGCGGCTGCCGGCCGGCCTTGCCGACCGACTCGTCCAGCTGGTGGATCGCCTGGTCGCGGCTGCTGCCGCCGATCTCGGCGCCGAGCACCACGGTGCCCTTGGGGACGTCGGACTGGTTGAGCATCAGGCCGGTGCCGTAGGCGGCCGCGCCGAGGAAGAACACCGCGCCGATGCCGTAGACGCCCAGCTTGACGAGCTTCTTGCCGGCTCCGCCCTTGGACTTGGAGTTGCCCTTGCCCTTGGCGGGGGCGGCGGGTTCGGCCTTCACCGGGGCGGGGGCCGGAGCGGGAGCGGGGGCCGGAGCCGGGGCGGGCGCCGCGGCCTTGTCGCCCTTGGCGTTCTTGGGGTTCTTGGGGTTCTTGCCGCCCTTGCCGCCGTTGGCGGTCCGGGTGCCCTGGGCGCCCTCGGGCCGGGGGCCGGGGGCCGGGGCGGGCAGCGGGGTGACCGCGGTGGCCTCCGGGTCGCCGCCGGGCTGCGGGGAGGTCCCGGGGGCGCCCGGGAAGAGCGCGCCGGGGCCCGCCGGGGCGGCGAGGGCGTCCTGACCGGGGGCGGTCGGGCGCTGGGTGGCGAACGGGTCGGTGCCGGTCGGGGCCGAGGCGAACAGGCCGGGCTGCGGACGGCCGCCGGCGTGCTGGGTGTCCTGGGGGACACCGTTGTGGGCGCCGTTGCGGGGCAGGCCGGGTATCGCGGCGGATGGCGGTGCGGTGTCGCGGATCGGCGCGAAGCCGTCGACCGAGGTGTCCTCGGGGTTCGGTTCGGCGGCCGGGCCGGCCTGGGGGTGCGCCGCGGGCGCCGCGTGGCCGTTGGGCTGGAAGCCGTTCCGCGGGCCGGGCTGCTGCGGGCCGCCCTCGCGGCCCTTGCGCTGCCCGCCGTTCTGCTGCTGCCCGTTCTGCCTGCCGCGGTCGCGCTGCGGCAGGCCCTGCGCACCGGCCTCGGGCACGGAGGTGCCGAACGGGTCGGCGGTCGGCGCGAACGGGTCGGCGGCCTCGTACACGCCGGGCTCCTCCACCGGGGCCTCGGCACGGAACGGCGCGGCGGGCGCGGCCGGGTTCGGCCGCGTGCCCTGGGCGGGCACCGGGCGGCCGTTCGGGGCGCCGTTGGCGCGGGCGGCCTGGCCCGCGGCCGGGAGGGCGCCCTGAGGGTGCGGCTCGGCGGCGGTGCGGGGCGCGGCCGGGGACTCCGCCACGCCCGCGGCGCCGACCGGCACGGCGGCCGGGGCGGGCTCCGCGGCGGGGGCCTTCTTCTGGCGCGGCCGGAACCAGGCGCCGGTGGACTCCGACTCGGAGGTGGCCGGCGGGATCGGCGGGATCTGCCACTCCGGCGGCAGGTTCGGCGGGGAGACCTGGTGGCCGCCGTCGTCCATCACGCCGAGGACGGGCGAGGCCGGCGCGGAGCGGTGCCGCGGGCTGCCCGGGTCGGCGACGGCGGCCTGGGCGTCCTCGCCCGGGCCGTCCTCGTTCTTGACGGTGCTGCGGACGACGACCGGCGGGATCGGACGCGAGCCGGGGATGTTGATCCGGACCCGGGTGGTCAGGGTGGTCTCGGTCTTCGGACCGTCGTCCTCGCCGCCCGACGCGGTGCCCGGTCCGGTGCCGGCCGCGGCCCGGTCGACGCCGGGCCCCGGTGTGCCGTAGGGCGGGGTGCCCGACGGGTAGGCGTCCGGGCCCGTACGCCGGGGCGTCGGGTGGGCGTTGTCAGATTCGCGGCTGCTCAATGCTGCTCTGCTCCGGGTTCGCGGGCGGGCCGTGCGGCGCGACCGCGGTTCGTGGTCGCCGGGCCTTGGCTGGGGCGGGCGGCGGTCGGGTACGGCGTTCTGCGGGACCACCATACTGGGAAGAACTGAGCGGCGAACGGCTTCGGACAGATCCTGATACGTCCGGTTCCTCCGGTATGAGAGTAAGGCCGCGCGCTCCTGACTGCTCGTCGTACGCGGTACGGTACGCCGCGCACGACCCGAGTCAGCGCGGGGGGCCGGGCACCCCGGGGAACCAGCTGCCGCGGGTGGGCAGGGTGGCGCAGATCACGCCCAGCACCGAACCGGCGAACAGCCAGGCCAGCGAGGTGGCGTTGGACCACAGCACGTTGTCGCCCTCGGGCCGGGGCACGATCAGCAGCAGCATCGCCAGGAACCAGCCGGCCGCCGGCGCGGCCGCGCCGAGCCGGGTGCCGGTGACCCGCAGGCCGCCGTAGAAGGTGGCGGCCGTCGCGGCGAGCGCCAGCAGGACCCCCACCGGCGGCCACAGGGCCTGCACAAAGGATCCGCAGACCGACACCACGGCGCCCAGCAGGAAGAACAGCACGTAGGCCGCGATCCGGGCCGGGCGCGGGGGCTGGGACTCGGCCAGCCGCTCCTCGCGGGTGCCGAGGAGGACGGCGGCGACCGGGCGGCGGGCCGGCCCGGGGGCGGGCTTGCTCATCGGGTGCCCTCCTCGGCGTGCGCGTCGGCGGGCAGGAGGCCGGCGAACAGGTCGTCCTCCGGCTCGCCCGGCCCGGCCTGGCCGCGCACCAACTGGTAGTACTCGGTGGCGAACAGCGGCTGGGCCAGGCCGTTGGAGAGCGCGAAGAAGTCGCCGTCCACGGTGATCTGGGTGGCGTGGGCGGCCATCGCGGCGGCCTTGCGACCCGCGTGCGCGGCGCCGTCCAGCACGGTGGTGACCACCCCCTCGTCGACCACGCCGGGGACGTCGGCGGGCCGGGCGACGCCCGGGAAGGACGCCTTGACGGCGGCCTCGGCGAGCCCGGCCTCGATCACCGGGCGGGGCATCCGGTTCCAGTACACCTTGGCGATCCGCCAGGCCGGGCCCAGCTCCGGCCGGTGCGCCGGGTCGGCGGCCAGCTCGTACGCGCGCATCGCGACCCGGTGGGCCTGGATGTGGTCCGGGTGCCCGTAGCCGCCGTCCGGGTCGTAGGTGACCAGCACCTGGGGGCGCGTCTCGCGGATCACCGCGACCAGGTGTCCGGCCGCCTCGTCGACGTCCGCCCGCCAGAAGCAGCCGGGCGCGTCGTTCTCGGGCACGCCCATCATCCCGGAGTCGCGGTAGCGCCCCGGACCGCCGAGGAAGCGGAAGTCGGTCACGCCGAGGGCGCCCATCGCCCCGGTCAGCTCGCCGATCCGGTACGCGCCGAGGGTGTCCTCCCGATCGGCCGTCAGGTGGGCCAGCTCCGGGGGGATCACCTCGCCGCCCTCGCCGAGGGTGCAGGTCACCAGCGTGACCCGGGCGCCCTCGGCGGCGTACCGGGCCATGGTGGCGCCGTTGCCGATCGACTCGTCGTCGGGGTGCGCGTGCACCAGGAGGAGGCGGCGGCCGGTAGTCGCGGTCATGGGAGGAAGCCTAGGGCCTGCCGCCGGACTCCCGTCGTCCGCTCCTCCGGGCGGCCGTCAGAGCCTCAGGCCGTTGATCATTCCGGCGAGGTTGCTGGTGACCTGGCTGATCGACGGGGCGATCGAGCTGGAGGCCAGGTAGAAGCCGAGCAGCGCGCAGACGATCGCGTGCGCCAGCTTCAGGCCGGACCGGCGGATCAGGATCACCACGATGACCAGCATCAGCACGGCGGCGGAGATGTTCATGGCCATGTCGGCTCACACCCCTTCTCGGGCACGCCGCCTCCGGGGAGGGCGGCGAGGGACGGTGCGGGACTGGGGGCTGCGGGGGACCGCGGGTCCGGGACGGCGCCGGGCGGCCACTCGCGCGACAAGTCATACCCGATGGGTAAGGGTGTCATTACCCTCGGTGAGTCCACGCACGCCGGGGCATCGTGGCATCCGAGGGGCGCATGGGCCGGTCGGAGGCGGTTTGGACCCCTTTGGGGCGTACTTGGTGACGATGCTCCGAACGAGTGATCAGCGTGCGCCCGGCGTCACTGGTCCGGCGTCATAGGGTCTGGTGCCATGACCTCCCACACCTCTGCCGACACCTTCCCCCGGCAGTACGCGCGGACCCTGCGCTACACCGTCGGTGCGCCCCGCTCCTTCTCCGTCGCGCCGGACGGCTCGCGGGTCGTCTTCCTCCGCTCGCGATCCGGGCACGACCGGGCCAACCTGCTCTGGACCCTCGACACCGCCACCGGCGAGGAGCGGATCGCCGCCGACCCGGCCGTGCTGCTCGGCGGCGGCGAGGAGGACCTCTCGCCGGCCGAGAAGGCCCGCCGCGAGCGCAGCCGCGAGGGCTCGGCCGGCATCGTCGGCTACGCCCTGGACGCGGCCGGCGGGCTGGCGGTCTTCGCCCTCTCCGGTCGGCTGTTCACCGCTGACCTGGCCACCGGCGCCACCGCCGAACTGCCCGCCGAGGGGCCGCTGCTGGACCCGCGCCCGTCCCCCGACGGCACCTACGTCGCGTACGCCAACACCGTCGGCGAGCTCCGGCTGACCCGCACCGACGGCAGCGGCGACCGGGTGCTCGCCGAGCCGGACGGCCCGAACGTCACCTGGGGCCAGGCCGAGTTCATCGCCCAGGAGGAGATGGACCGCGACCGCGGCTTCTGGTGGTCCCCGGCGGGCGACCGGCTGCTGGTCGAGCGCGCCGACGACAGCCCGGTGCGCCGCTGGTGGATCGCCGACCCGGCGAACCCGGACCGCGAGCCCGCCGAGGTCGCCTACCCGGCGGCCGGCGGCGCCAACGCCGAGGTCGGGCTCTGGCTGCTCGACCTGCACGGCGGGCGCACCGAGGTGGTCTGGGACCGCGAGACCCACCCGTACCTCGGCCGGGTGCACTGGTCGAAGGGCGGCGTGCCGCTGCTCCTGGTCCAGACCCGCGACCAGCGCGGCCAGCGGATCCTCGGCCTGGACGTCAACACCGGCGCCACCGAGGTGCTGCACGAGGAGAAGGACAGCGTCTGGCTGGAGCTGTTCGGCGGCGTACCGGCCTGGACCCCGGACGGCAAGCTGGTCCGGATCTCCGACATCGAGGAGGTGCGCGAAGCGCCTCAGAAGGGTGGCGGCGGGCGACGGGAGGGCGGGGTGCGGGCGCTGGTGATCGGCGACCGCGCCGTGACCGGGGCCGACCTGCACGTCCGCTCGGTCGTCGCCGTCACCGAGCAGGAGGTGTTCTTCAGCGCCGCCGGCGGCGCCGAGGAGACCGACCCCGAGCCGGGCTGGATCGGCGTCGGCCGGATCAGCCACGACGGCACCCGGCTGGCCTGGGAGTCCGCCAACGGGCGCCCGTTCACCTCCGTCACCAGCGCGGTGCACGGCGGCGGGGTCACCGTCCGGGCCACCGCCGAGCCCGACCTGCCCGGCACCCTGGTGCAGGTCGCCCGGGACCTGCCCGAGGGCCTGGCGGTCGACGACGTCGCCACCATCGCCTCGTACGCCGAGGCCCCGGTCATCACCGCCCGCCCGGTCTTCCGCTTCGCCGGCGAGCGCCGCATCCCGGCCGCCGTCTTCCTGCCCACCGGCTACGACCGCGAGCGGGACGGCCTGCTGCCCGTCCTGATGGACCCGTACGGCGGCCCGCACGGCCAGCGCGTGCTCCAGGCGCACAACCCGCACCTCAACTCGCAGTGGTTCGCCGACCAGGGCTTCGCGGTGGTCGTCGCCGACGGGCGCGGCACCCCAGGGCGCGGCCCGGCCTGGGAGAAGTCGATCGCCTTCGACTTCGCCGGGGCCACCCTGGACGACCAGGTGGAGGCGCTGCGGGCGCTCGCCGGGGAGTTCCCGCTGGACCTCGACCGGGTCGCCATCCGCGGCTGGTCGTACGGCGGCTACCTCGCGGCACTCGCCGTGCTGCGCCGCCCGGACGTCTTCCACGCGGCGGTGGCCGGGGCGCCGGTCACCGACTGGGAGCTGTACGACACCCACTACACCGAGCGCTACCTGGGCGACCCGGCCGAGCGGCCCGAGGTGTACGCCGCCAACTCGCTGAGCGGGTACGCGGCCGGGCTGGAGCGCCCGCTGATGATCATCCACGGGCTGGCGGACGACAACGTGGTGGCCGCGCACACCCTGCGGCTGTCCTCGGCGCTGCTCGCCGCCGGCCGCCCGCACACCGTGCTGCCGCTGTCCGGCGTCACCCACATGACCCCGCAGGAGGAGGTCGCGGAGAACCTGCTGCTGCTCCAGGTCGACTTCGTGAAGCGCTCGCTGGGCCTGTGACACCCGCCTGACCGGCACCTACGGCGGCCGGTGCCCCTGACGGGGGTACCGGCCGCCGGCATGACATCCGTCATGCCGAAGGCACGACGGCGGACACTGCCGCCCCCACCCGCCCGCGCGGGACTCTGAGGTGGTGCGAACAGCACCCGGCCGTGACACCACGGGCGTGACACCACCAGGGAAGAGGACAGCGGCGATGAGTACCGAGGTGGCCGCCTTCCGCGGCGTCGGCAAGAGCTACGGGCGGGTGCGCGCCGTGGACGGACTGGACCTCGTGCTGCGGCCGGGCGAGACCGTCGCCCTGCTCGGGCCGAACGGCGCCGGGAAGTCCACCAGCCTGGACCTGCTGCTCGGCCTGCGCGAGCCCGACCGGGGCAGCGTGACCCTGTTCGGCGGCACCCCGCGGGCGGCGATCGCGGCCGGCCGGGTCGGCGCGATGCTGCAGAGCGGCGGACTGATGACGGACGTCAAGGTGCGCGAGCTGGTGCAGCTCGCCTGCGACGTGCACCCGCGCGGCCGGTCGGCCACGGAGGTGCTGACCGACGCCGGGATCGCCGAGCTGGCGGAACGGCGGGTCGACAAGCTGTCCGGCGGCCAGGAGCAGCGGGTCCGCTTCGCCCTGGCCATCGCCGGCGACAACGACCTGATCGTGCTGGACGAGCCCACCACCGGCATGGACGTCAGCGTGCGGCAGTCGTTCTGGGCGAGCATGCGCGCCCAGGCCGACGCCGGGCGCACGGTGCTGTTCGCCACCCACTACCTGGAGGAGGCCGACTCGATCGCCGACCGCGTGCTGGTGCTCTACCGCGGGCGGCTGATCGCCGACGGCAGCTCGGCGGAGATCAAGGCACGGGCCGGCGCCCGCCGGATCGCCTTCGAACTCCACGACGCGGACGGCGGGTTCGAGGAGTCCGTACTGCGCACCCTGCCCGGGGTGCAGGCGCTGGACGTCACCGCGCGGGTCCCGGGGGTGCGCACGGTGCGGATCCGGACCGCGGACGCCGACGCCAGCGTGGCCGGGATCTACCGGGCGGGCCTCTACCCGCGCGGGCTGGAGGTCGCCGGCGTGGGCCTGGAGCAGGCCTTCCTGACCATCACCGGGGAGTTCGACCGCGAGGGCGGCAGCGAGGGCGCCGACGACGCGGCCGCCGAGAAGGAGAGCGTGCGATGACCACCCTGATCCGGCTGGAGATCCTGCGGACCCTGCGCAACCGGCGCTACCTGCTCTTCACCATCGCCTACCCGGCGCTGATGTACTTCTTCTTCATCAACGCCTACGGCTCCGCCCGGCTCGCCGGCGGACTGCCGGTGAAGACCTACTTCATGGTCTCGATGGCCACCTTCGGCGCGGTCGGCGCGGTGCTGACCGGCAGCGCGCAGCGGATCTCGCTGGAGCGCAAGAGCGGCTGGGTGCGCCAGCTGCGGCTGACCGCGCTGCCCGGCCGGGCGTACACCCTCGGCAAGATCGCGGCGACTGCGGTCACCACCCTGCCGGCGATCCTGGTGGTCTTCGCGGTCGGCGCGAGCCAGGGCGTCTCGCTCACGGCGGCGCAGTGGGCCGGGCTGACGGCCGCGCTCTGGCTGGGCAGCTTCGTGTTCGCCGCGCTCGGGGTGGCGCTCGGGTACGCGGCGGCACCGGACGCGGTGCAGCCGATCGTGATGATCACCTACATGGCGATGGCCCTGCTCGGCGGCACCTGGTTCCCGGTGAGCGGCTCGTTGGAGAAGTTCGCCCGGTTCAACCCGGTGTACCTGTACAACCAGCTGGCGACCTTCACCCGGCCCGGGCACTCCCTGGACGTCGTCGCGGTCGCCGGGCTGGCCGGCTTCCTGGTGGTGTTCGCCGCCGCCGCGGCGGCGCTGTACCGCCGCGACACCCGCCAGGCATGATGACCGACATGAACGACGCGCGCCAGGCCCACCGTCCCGAGGAACCCCCGGGGGCGGGCGTGGCGCGCGCGTCCTTCATGAACGTGCCCGGCTCCCCGGTGGAGAGCAGGCGGCAGCTGCTGGTCAAGGTCGCCTGGATGCTGCTGTGGATGCTCTACCTGGCCTACCCGGCGGGCGACCTGCTGAACGGCGGCCACAGCACGGCCGGGACGGTGTTCGGCTGGTGCTGCCTGGCCGGGTTCATGGCCGCCTACGTGCTGCTGGTGATCTTCCGCTCGCAGGCCGGGATGCGGCCGCGGGCCTGCCTGGCGATCGTCACGACCATGGTCGGGCTCGCCGTCGCCGCCTCGGTCGTCCTCGGCCCCGCCTTCCTGACGCTGTTCATCTACGCCTCGGTGTGCGTCGCGATCATCGTTCCGGCCCGGTACGCGCTGCGCGGGCTGGTCGCCATGGGGGTGCTCACCGCGGCGGTCGGGGTGGGCATCGGCGCCGGCATCGACAACGTCTCCACCTTCGCGCTCAGCGCCTTCCTCTCCGGCGTCGCGATGACCGGACTGCAGCGGCTGGTCGCCGCCATGAAGGAGCTGCGCGAGGCCCGGGCCGCCGTCGCGCACCTGGCCGCCTCCGAGGAGCGGCTGCGGCTGGCCCGCGACCTGCACGACCTGCTCGGGCACTCGCTGTCGCTGATCACCCTGAAGAGCGAGCTGGCCGGGCGGTTCATGGACGCCGGCAAGGACGAGGCGGCGCGGGCACAGGTCGCCGACATCGAACAGGTCGCCCGGCAGTCGCTGATCGACGTCCGGGAGGCGGTGACCGGCTTCCGCCGCCCGACCCTGCCGGTCGAACTGGCCGCCGCCCGCACCGCGCTGGCCGCCGCGCAGATCCGGCTGGAGGCCGCGCCCGAACTGGCGGACGCCTGGCCGACGCTGGCCGAGGAGGAGACCGGGGCGCTGGCCTGGGCACTGCGCGAGGCCGTGACCAACGTCGTGCGGCACGGCGAGGGCGCCACCGTCTGCACGGTGACGGCGGACGAGAGCTGGGAGGCGAGCGGCGAGCGCTACGCCGTCCTGGAGGTCGCCGACGACGGGCGCGGGCCGGGCAAGTCCCAGCCGGGCAACGGCCTGTCCGGGCTCGAGGAGCGGCTGGCGCTGGTCGGCGGGCGGCTGGAGACCGGGCCGGGGGAGCGCGGCCGGGGCTTCCGGCTGCGGGCCTCGGTGCCGCTGCGGCCGGCGGCCGCGCCGGCTCCGGCTCCGGTCCCCGAGTCGCGTTAGCCCCGCAACCCGCGTTCAGGCCCCGCGCCCTGCGGCCGAGGCCTCAGCCGGACGGCAGTTCCAGCACGAAGCGGGCGCCGCGCGGGGCGTGGGCGACCCGCAGGGTGCCGCCGTGCCGGGTGGCGATGTCCGCCGCGATGGCCAGGCCCAGGCCGCTGCCGCCGGCGTCCCGGCTGCGGGCCTCGTCGAGCCGGGTGAACGGCTCGAAGATCCGCTCGCGGTCCTCCGGCGGCACGCCCGGGCCGTCGTCCCGGACCTCCAGGACGCAGCCGTGCGCGGTCTGCCGTACGGACAGCACCACCTCGGCGGACGCGTGCCGCCGGGCGTTGTCCAGCAGGTTGCGCACCAGCCGGTGCAGCCGGATGCGGCTGCCGCGCACCAGCACCGCCTCGCCCGCCTCCACCCGCAGTGCGATCCCGGCGCCGAGCGCCGGGCGGTACTGGTCGGCGAGCTCGCGCAGTACGGCGGACAGGTCGACGGGGGCGAACTGGCCGGCCGCCGCCGTCCTCGCCGCCGGGTACCTCCTGCTCGCCCGCCTCCTCCGGATCGAAGAACTGTCCGTCCTCACCGCACGATTGGGCCGCCGCTGATGACTCTCCTGCCCGCCTCGCTCCCCGCCGACGTCGCCCGCGTCCTCCACGCCCTCCTCCCCGAGGGCCACCCCCTGCGCGCCCAGGTCCCGGACCTGCGCGTGGAGTCCCGCTGCCGGTGCGGCTGCAGCACGGCGCTGTTCGCGGGCGTCGCGGACGGCGCCCGCTCGGAGGTGGTGGCCGAGGCGGCCATCGGCTCCGACGGCGAGATCCTCCTCTTCGCCGAGGACGGCCGGCTCTCCTGGCTGGAGGTCTGCTCCTGGAGCGACCCCAAGCTCACCCTCGCGGACGCGGCCCGCTTCCTCGACGGGGAACCCGTGCGGCCGCGGTAGCGTCCTTCCGGGCATGCCTACCGTTCTCGTCCTCGGTTTCGACCCGCACCGCGTCCCCGGCATGGACGGCGACGCCGTGACGGCCGTGCTCGACGCCGAACTCGCCCGCTTCGCCGAGCACGGCATCGACGCCACCGCGGCCCTGGTCGCGCCCGACGACACGGCCGAACCCGCCGTCGTGGCGGCCCTCTCCGACCGGGACTGGGACGTCGTCGTCATCGGGGGCGGCATCCGCAAGCCCGAACCGGCGCTGCCCTTCTTCGAGCTGGTGGTCAACCTGGTCCGCCGCCACGCCCCCGGGGCCGCCCTCGCCTTCAACACCCGCATCGCCGACAGCGTCGAGGCCGCCCGGCGCTGGCTGCCGGCGTAGCGCCCGTCCGGGCAGCGGGCCCGGCCGGCCGCCTACGCCTGAGCGGCGGGGCCGGCGAGGACACGGCGGTAGGCGAGGGCGGGGCGGTCGTCGAAGAGGAACTCGTACCGGCACTTGAAGCCGTTGCGGACCAGGACGGCCCGGGAGGCGGGGTTGTCCACCGTCGTCATGGCGGTGAGCGCGCGCAGGCCGTACGCGGTGACGGCGAGGCGGCAGACCTCGGCCACGGCGGCGGTGGCGAGGCCCCGGCCGGCGGCGGACTCGGCGATCCGGTAGCCGAGTTCGGCACTGCCGTCGGCGAGGTCGACGAGGTTGACGCGGCCGACCAGGTGGCCGGCCGCGTCGCGGACGATGTGGAACCGGCAGACGCCCTCGGCCTGTTCGGTGAGGAGGGCGGCGTGGCGCTCCGCGAACTCGGCGAAGTAGGCGTCGCCGCGGTCCGGGACGCTGCGGGCGAAGTACGCGCGGTTGGCGCGTTCGAAGGCCAGCAGGGCTTCGGCGTGGTCGGGGCGCAGCGGTTCCAGGACGGGCATCACGCCAGTCTGGCGCGCAGGGCCTCGGTGAACCACCGGAATACCTCGGTCAGGCTCTCCGGGACGGGCCAGCCGTTGATGACCGACAGCAGGTGCCAGTAGCGCTCGGCGCGCGGGTCGGCGGCGGTCTCCAGGCGGGCCAGGAGCCAGCGGCGCAGTTCCTCGTCGTCGGGCCGGCCGAAGGTCTCGGCATAGGCGGCGGTGAGGGTGTCGACGACGGGGCCGGCGGCGGGGGAGGCGGGGTCGGTGCCGACTTCGACGGCGCCGCCGACCAGCGACCGCACGGCCTCGGTGAGGGCGTGGTGCAGCCCGCCCCGGTCGCCCTCGGCCCGCTCGGCGGCCTGCTGTTCGGCCATCCTGCGCACCGAGGCGCGGAAGTCCGGGTCCTGGACGAGTTCACCCAGTTCGACCCAGGCCTCGACCTGCTCCGCCCGTGGCTCGTCGGGCAGTTCGGGCATCGCGGAGCGCATCATGGCGACGAACTCCGGGTTGGCGTCCAGGCCGCCGAAGGCCTCGTCGATGAAGTCGTGGACCAGGCGCCGCCGTTCGGCGTCGGAGAGCTTGGCGAGCTTGTGCATGAGTCTCATCTCCTCGGGTGTGGAACCGCGTTGGGCGACGGCGAGCAGCACCGCCCGGCGCAGCCGGAGCGTGCGGATCTGCACCTCCAGCGCCTCGGCGTGCGCGGCGGCGACCTCCCGCAGCGGGGCCTGCCGCTCCAGCACCCGGCGGATCGCCGGCAGGTCGAGCCCGAGCTCGCGCAGGGTGCGGACGAGGTCCAGCCGGGCGAGCGCGTGGACGTCGTAGCGCCGGTAGCCCGCGGCGGTGCGGTCGGTGGGCGGCACCAGGCCGGTGTCGGCGTAGAACCGGATGGTCTTGACGGTGAGTCCGGTGCGCCGGGCCAGGTCGCCGATCGAGTAGAGGGTGTCGCTGCCGTCCATGCGGTCCAGCTTGGCGTCTCCCCCTACGGGAGACTCAACCCCGCCCTCTAAGGTCGTGGCCATGAACGACACTGACAACGGGGCCTCGATCCGCGTCCTGCTCGCCGAGGACCAGGGCATGGTCCGGGAGGCGCTGGCCGCGCTGCTCGGGCTGGAGGGGGACATCGACGTCGTGGCGCAGGTCGGCCGCGGCGACGAGGTGGTGGCGGCGGTGCTCGCGAACGACGTGCAGGTCGCCGTGCTGGACATCGAGATGCCGGGGATGACGGGCATCGAGGCGGCGGCCGAGCTGAGCCGCCGGGCGCCCCGGACCAAGGTGGTCATCGCGACGACCTTCGGCCGGCCCGGGTACCTGCGCCGGGCGATGGAGTCGGGCGCGGACGCCTTCCTGGTGAAGGACGCGCCGGCCGCCGAGCTGGCGGAGGCGATCCGCCGGGTGCTGCGCGGCGAGCGGGTGATCGACCCGGCGTTGGCCGCCGCCGCGCTGGCCGAGGGCGCCAATCCGCTGACCCAGCGCGAGCGGGACGTGCTGGGCGCGGCCGCCGACGGCGCGGTGAACGCGGACATCGCCGGGCGGCTGCACCTGTCCGAGGGGACGGTGCGCAACTACCTGTCGATGGCGATCCAGAAGACCGAGGCCCGCAACCGCACCGAGGCGGTCCGGATCGCCCGGGAGAAGGGCTGGCTGTAGCCGGGACGCGCCCTGGGGCGCGTCTGACAATTCCCGCCGGGCGTGCGACGCCAATTGTCAGACGCGCCCTAGTTGAGCCGGTGCCGGGCCGCCCGGGCCTCCTGCCGGACCTTGGCGGCGGTGTCCGGGTCGAAGGCGTCCAGGATCTGCGCGTAGGCGTCCATCTCCGCCGATCCGCCGAGGAAGTCGCCGGTGCGGACGAGGAGTTCGGCCCGTTCCAGGCGCAGCTGGGCGGGGTGCCGGGGCAGCAGCAGGGCGAGTTCGGTGGCCCAGAGCTGGGTGCGGGCGTGCTCGGGGCGGTCGGCGGCCCAGACCCGGATGTTGCCGAGCACCCGCAGCACGATCTCCAGCGGCTGGGCCGGGGTGAGCAGCGCGGGGGTGAACTCCTGCCCGGCGGCGGCGACCAGCCGCTCGACGTCCTCCGGGTCGAGCAGCCGGCCGCCGTGGAACGGGTCGGCCAGGACGTACTCCTCGCCGCCCGCCGGGCCGCCGACCGCGACGATGAAGTGGCCGGGCAGCGCGATGCCGTGGACGGTCAGCCCGGCCCGCCGTGCGACCGCCATCCAGACCAGGGAGAGCGTGATCGGCAGGCCTCGCCGTCGCCGCAGCACCTCGGGCAGCAGCGAGGACTCCAGCCGCCGGTAGTCGGACTGCCGTCCGTGGAAGCGCTCCCGGCCGCCGAGCACGGCGGCGAGCAGGGCGGCGGTCTCCTCCGGTCCGGTGGGCGCCCGTTCGGCGACCGCCACCCGGACCGCCGCCGCGTGCCGCTCCAGCGCGGCCTCGCAGGCGGCGAGCAGCGCGTCCACGCCCGGCGGCTCGCCGGGGTCGCCGGGGTCGGGCACCATGCCGTGCTCGGCGGCGGCGAGCAGGCACAGCAGCACCGGGTCGGGCTGCTCGGCGCGGGCGGCGGTCCGGAAGCGGTCTCTGCTCTGCTCGGTCACGGTGACGGCGACGGCTTTCGTACGGCGGACGGACAAGGCGGCGGGCGATCGGACGGGCGGGTGGATCGGTCGGCTCCGGACGGGTCGGGCGGGCGGGTCCGGACGGACGGTACGGCCCGGCGGCTACCCCTGGGGAAGCAGGGCGTAGTGGTAAGTGTGACTGGTCGTGAAGCCGAGCCCGTCATAGAGCGCGATCGCCCCGGCGTTCTCCGCCTCGACCTGGAGGTACCCGCCGCCGGCGCCCTCCTCGGCCGCGCGCGAGGCGAGCACCGCCATGACCGCCGTCGCCAGTCCGGCCCGCCGGGCGTACGGCTGGACCTCGATCGCGCCGAAGCAGGCCCAGGCTCCCTCGATGACGCAGCGTCCGATCGCCAGCGGGGGCTGTCCGGGGGCGCCCGGCACGGTGGCGAACCAGACCGAGGGCCCGCCGTGCAGCACCTGCCGGGCCGCCTCCTCCACCGCCGGGTCGCCGCTCACCCGCCGGTACAGCGACAGCCACCCGTCGTCCGCGGTCCGCGCCAGCCGCACCTTCCCGTGCCCGGCGCCGGCCCGGGCGAGCCCGGTCAGCGGGGCGGTGCGGACGAGGGTGGGCGCGTACCCGGCCCCGAGCCGGTCGAGTTCGGCGAGCAGCGGCCCGGGCGAGCCGGGGGTGACCACCTCGACGTACGCGGGCAGTCCGCGCGCCGCGTACCAGGCGCGGACGGCCTCCAGGGCCTGAGGCAGCGGCAGCCCCGGGTCCCCGAGGGCCTGGACGGAGTTGGCCCGCCGGGTGAACCCGGCCGCGGCGCGCAGCGTCCACTCGCCGAGCGGTTCCTGCTCGACGGCCGGCCAGCCGCGTCCCGCGATCCGCTGCAGTTCGACCGGCCCGGCGGCCGGCAGGGGCGCGCGCCGGGCCGGAAACGGCGGCACGACCTTGCCCGCGACCAGCAACTTCTCCGGCAAGAAGACCGGATCGCCGGAGCGCGGGACGATCGTCAACCCAAGATCGTCCCACGATGTGAGCACGCCGATCGAATCCCGGAACACCGGCCGGTCGTCCACGAACTCCGAGAGGCGCCGGACGGACACGCGTCGTCCCACGTCAGAGCGATCTATCCGGACCTCCGGACGGCCGCCGACCGGGTTGTCCGTCGCCATCTGGCCACCTCCTGTGCATTCGCGGTCTCCGACCCGCGATACTAGGGGCGGGCATCGACGACGCCGCGCTCACCGCGCACGGCAGCAGAACAGAACGGGCCACCAGGCCCTTCCGAGGAGGAACGACAGCGTGACCTACGTCATCGCGCAGCCTTGTGTCGACGTGAAGGACAAGGCGTGCATCGAAGAGTGCCCGGTTGACTGCATCTACGAGGGCGAGCGATCGCTCTACATCCACCCGGATGAGTGTGTCGACTGTGGCGCGTGCGAGCCGGTCTGCCCGGTCGAGGCGATCTTCTACGAGGACGACACTCCGGAGGAGTGGAAGGACTACTACAAGGCGAACGTCGAGTTCTTCGACGACCTGGGTTCGCCCGGCGGCGCCTCGAAGCTCGGCCTGATCGAGCGTGACCACCCGTTCATCGCCGCTCTGCCGCCGCAGAACGCCGACCACTGACGATCGGTGGCACATCAGCTGTGAGCACCAACAGCACGCGCGCGCCGTTCCCGGGCCACCCGGGGGCGGCGCGCCGCGTTTCCGACAGCCTCCCGGTCTTCCCCTGGGACAAGCTGGAGCCGTACAAGAAGACCGCGCTGGCCCACCCCGGCGGGCTCTGCGACTTCTCCGTCGGCACCCCGGTGGACCCGGTCCCCGAGGTGATCCAGAAGGCGCTGGCGGCGCACACCGACACCCCCGGCTACCCGACCGTCTGGGGCCCGCTGGAGCTGCGCGAGGCGATCGCCGGCTGGCTGCACCGCCGCCTCGGCGCGCGGGTCGGCCCGCAGGCCGTGCTGCCGACCGTCGGCTCCAAGGAGCTGGTGGCCTGGCTGCCGACCCAGCTCGGCCTCGGCCCCGGCGACCAGGTCGCCTACCCGCGCCTGGCGTACCCGACCTACGAGGTGGGTGCCCGGCTGTGCGGCGCCGAGCCGGTCGAGTACGACTCGGTGGAGGAGCTGGACGGCTCCCGGGTGCGCCTGCTCTGGGTGAACTCGCCGTCCAACCCGACCGGCCGGGTGCTGGGCGCGGAGGAGCTGCGCCGCGCCGTCGAGTGGGCCCGGGAGCACCGGGTGCTGCTGGTCGGCGACGAGTGCTACCTGGAGCTGGGCTGGGAGGCCGAGCCGGTCTCCGTCCTGCACCCGGACGTCTGCGGCGACGACCACGAGGGCCTGCTGGCCGTCCACTCGCTCTCCAAGCGCTCCAACCTGGCCGGCTACCGGGCTTCCTTCGTGGCGGGCGACGCGGTGGTGGTCAGGGAGCTGCTGGAGGTGCGCAAGCACGGCGGCATGATCGTGCCGTCGCCGGTCCAGGCGGCGACGGTCGCCGCGCTCGCGGACGACGCGCACGTGGCCGAGCAGCGCGAGCGGTACGCGGCCCGGCGCTCGGCGCTGCGGGCGGCGCTGGAGGCGTACGGCTTCCGGATCGAGCACTCCGAGGCCAGCCTCTACCTGTGGGCGACCCAGGACCGCCCGTGCTGGGAGACGGTGGCCGAACTGGCCGGGCTGGGCATCCTGGTGGCGCCCGGCGACTTCTACGGGCCGGCCGGCGACCGCTTCGTGCGGGTCGCGTTCACGGCGACCGACGAGCGGGTCGCCGCGGCCGTGGAGCGGCTGGGCGCGGCGCGCTGACCGCACTCGGGGAGCGTACGGCGGAGGGGGCCGGTGTCCGTGACACCGGCCCCCTCCGGGTTCTCCGCATCCTGTGCGCGGACGGTCCTACAGCGGCAGGCCGCCGAGGCCGCCGCCGTTGAGGCCGCCCAGCAGGCCGCCGAGCGGGCCGAGCGCGCCGGTGAGGCCGCCCAGCGGGTTGTTCTGGCCGAGGTCGGCACCGCCGAGGCGGTTGGCCGAGCCGTGCTCGGCCAGGCCGAGCACGTCGGTGGCGGGCAGGTCGGACGGCAGGGCCCGCTCGACCGAGCCGAGCGGCAGGGCGCGCTGCACCGCGCCGACCGGCAGCGCGTCGGCGACGGCGGTGCCGCCGGGGACGGCGCCGGTGACGCTCTCGGTGCCCGGCAGGGCCTGGGTGACCGAGCCGGCCTGGGTCAGCCCGCCGAGCGGGCCGGTGCCGGCGGTGGCGCTGCGGGTGTCCGCGGCCTTGCCGGTGACGGCCTCGCCGAGCTTGCCGGCCAGCGCCGAGGCGACCTTCGGGGTGACCGAGGAGAGCTGGCCCGCGGTCGCCGCGGTCTGGTCGACCGGGGCGGTCAGCGAGCCGGCCTTCTCGTTGGCCTCGGGCAGCTGCTGGGCGACGATGTTGCCCGCGGCGTCGGCGGAGGCCGGCACGCCGGCGGCGACGGTGGCCGCGCCGGTGGTGCCGGCGGCCTGGCCGAGCTCGTGGGTCGTGTGCTGGAGGGTGGAGCCGGCGTCGGAGTTGGTCAGCTGGCCCAGCGGTGCCGCGAGGTCGCTCTTGGGCAGCAGGGCGTCCCCGCCCAGGGCGGACGCGGAGCCGGCCGCGAGCAGCGGGGTCGCTCCTGCGGCCACGACGAGCGCGGCCTGGGCGATCCGGCGCGTGAGGGGGTGAGACATGGGGCTCCTCGAAGGGGTCTGGGTCCGTCCGTCCGCCCAGGGACCGGGCGTGGCCGACCGGGCGGACGACGTTGTTACCGCTTGAGAAGCCAGAAGGTTTCGGCCGGTGCAAGGAAGATTCCTGGCCGACCATCGGATCGTACGACTGCAGTGGGGGTGTCCGCGGGGTCCGGTCGGACGCCCTCGAACCGGCCCCGGCCAAGGGGAGTGACGGTTCTCCAGCCCGGTTCGCCGGAACGGGCGGTCGGTCCACCACGGTTGACCGGAATCACCCGTCCGGCGGCAACCCGAACACCCATGCGTCAGCTCTTGTCGGCCGGGGCCAGAGTGACCTGGACGAGCTTGGTCGAGGTGCCCGAGGTCTGGGTCTGCCAGCCGTCCTCGGACTTGGACTTGCGCCAGATCTTCCCGTCGTAGGCGACCGTCGCGATGCCCAGCTGCTGCGCCTGGGCGACCGCCCAGTGGGCGACCTCCCAGCCGCTCGCCCGCTCGGCGCTCACCCCGCCGTCCGCCTCCGCGTCCGGGGCGGAGGTCAGCGCGGCCGTGGCCGGGTCCGGGGTCAGCGAGACGGCGTTCTCGGCGCCCTTGATGGTCGAGGCGTAGCCGGTCGCCGGGGTCACCGTGCGGCCGAACTCCCGGCGCACCCGGTCGGACAGCACCTGGGCCCGGTCCGGCGCCGCGGCCGGGGTGGCGCCGGCGCCCGGGGTGGCGCCCGGGGTGGCGCCCGCCGCGCCGGAGGCGGAGTCCGCCGGGTCCGGCTTGGCGTAGTCGTGCACCACGCAGGAGAAGGAGGCGGGCTCCCGGCCGGCCAGCGCCGAGGTGAGCAGGGTCGCCTTGGTCTCGTGCTTGGCGTACGCCTGCGGGTAGCCGCTCTTCTGCACGGTCTGCGCGGCGTCGGTCAGCGGCATCCGGGTGTAGCCGGGGACCTTGACCAGGCCGTCCAGGAACTTGTTGGTCGCGTACACCGGGTCCGCGATCTGCGCCGGGGTGCCCCAGCCCATCGACGGCCGCTGCTGGAAGAGGCCGATCGAGTCCCGGTCGCCGCCCGCGAGGTTGCGCAGCTTGGACTCCTGCATGGCGGTCGCCAGCGAGATCGTGGTGGCCCGGTCCGGCAACCCGCGCGAGCGCGCCACCGCGGCGATCGTCGCGGCGTTGGCGGCCTGCGGCAGCTCCAGCGTCCCGCTGCCCGCCGCGGTCTTCACCGTGCACTCCTCGGACGCGCCCGGCTTGAAGCCGAACCACCAGATCCCGACCACGGCCAGGCCGGCGACCAGGGCCAGGCCGAGCAGCCCGACGATGACCATCAGCAGGGCGCGCAGCGGCCCGCGGCGGCGGGTGGGCTCCTCTTCGTCGCCCGGTTCCCCGCTGCTCCTTCTCCTGGCCACCCTCGCCCCTCTCGTGCCTGCACCTTGATCCGACACCGTACCCACTCGGACGGATGTGCGGCGCCCTCCGGTTGCCGCCACCCGCCCACTCGCCCCCGCGGCCCGTGCCGGCGGGCCCGGCGCGCGGCACCGGACGGACCGGGCCGCGGACTAGGCTGGCGCCCATGAGCAGCCCGAACCCGACGCCCCTGGACCTCACTCTCGACGGCGGCACGCTGACCGCCCGACTCGTCGACTTCCCCTCGGTGAGCGGCGACGAGCAGGCGCTCGCCGACGCCGTGGAGACCGCGCTGCGCGGCTACCCGCACCTCACCGTCGACCGCCACGGCAACAACGTCGTCGCCCGCACGAACCTGGGCCGGGCCGAGCGCGTCGTCCTGGCCGGCCACCTGGACACCGTGCCGATCGCCGACAACCTCCCCTCGTACGTCGAGGGAGACCTGCTCTACGGCTGCGGCACCTCGGACATGAAGTCCGGCGTGGCCGTCCAGCTGCGCCTCGCCGCCACCCTCGCCGAGCCCAACCGCGACCTCACCTACGTCTTCTACGACTGCGAGGAGGTGGAGGCCCACCGCAACGGCCTCGGCCACCTCGCCAGTGAGCACCCGGACTGGCTGGCGGGCGACTTCGCGGTGCTGATGGAGCCCAGCGGCGCCATGGTCGAGGGCGGCTGCCAGGGCACCCTGCGGGCGCAGGTGCGGCTCACCGGCGTGCGCGCCCACGCGGCCCGCAGCTGGCTCGGCGACAACGCCATCCACCACGCCGCCGAGGTGCTCGGCCGGCTCGACCGGTACCAGCCGCGCCGGGTGGAGATCGACGGCCTGGAGTACCGCGAGGGCCTGAACGCCGTCCGGATCGACGGCGGCGTGGCCGGCAACGTGATCCCGGACGAGTGCGTCGTCACGGTCAACTTCCGCTACGCGCCGGACCGCAGCGAGGCGGACGCGGAGAAGCACGTGCGCGAGGTCTTCGACGGCTTCGAACTGACCGTCACCGACTTCGCCCCGGGCGCCCTGCCCGGGCTCTCCCAGCCGGCCGCCCAGGCCTTCCTGGCGGCCACCGGCGGCCAGGCCCGGGCCAAGTTCGGCTGGACGGACGTCGCCCGGTTCAGCGCGCTCGGCGTCCCGGCCGTCAACTACGGTCCCGGCGACCCGAACCTGGCCCACAAGCGCGAGGAGCACTGCTCTCTGAGCGCCATCGCCGAGGTCGAGGAGCGGCTGCGCGCCTGGCTGACCAGCTGAGCCGTGCCCGGCGCCGCCCGTCCGCCCGGCGGTCGAACGCCACCTTCCGGATGCCCAACCGACCTTCCCCCGTTGCCTGAAAACGGGGGAGGGCGGGCGTAGGGTTTCGTCATGACAGGCACAGGAGACGAGAAGCAGTACGGCCACGGTCCCGAGCAGGTCGGGGTGCCGCGGAAGAAGAAGGCCTGGCCCGAGAAGCAGAAGGGCCCGGTGCTGGTGCGCCGGGACCAGGTCGGCACGAGCACCACGGACCAGCGCCTGCTGGACACCACCGGTCCCACCGACTGGCTGCACACCGACCCGTGGCGGGTGCTGCGGATCACCTCCGAGTTCGTCGAGGGCTTCGGCGCCCTCGCCGAACTGCCGACCGCGATCAGCGTCTTCGGCTCCGCCCGGACGCCCGTCGGCTCGCCCGAGTACGAGGCGGGCGTGGCCATCGGCCGGGCCCTCGCCGAGGCCGGCTACGCGGTGATCACCGGTGGCGGCCCGGGGGCGATGGAGGCCGCCAACCGCGGCGCCTCCGAGGCGGGCGGCCTCAGCGTCGGGCTCGGCATCGAGCTGCCCTTCGAACAGGGCCTCAACGAGTTCGTCGACCTCGGACTGAACTTCCGCTACTTCTTCGTCCGCAAGACGATGTTCGTGAAGTACTCGCAGGGCTTCGTGGTCCTGCCCGGCGGCCTCGGCACGCTGGACGAGCTGTTCGAGGCGCTCACCCTGGTGCAGACGAAGAAGGTCACCCGCTTCCCGGTGATCCTCTACGGCAGCGCCTACTGGGGCGGCCTCCACGAGTGGCTGAAGAACACCCTGGTCGAGCAGGGCAAGGCGGCCCCGCACGACCTGGAGCTGTTCCACATCACCGACGAGATCGACGAGGTCATGAAGATCCTCGCCGACGCCCGTCGGCCCGCCGGCGAGATCTAGGGTCAGGCGAGACCCCGGCGGGCGACCGCCGGGGGGCGGGTGCCCCGGATCGAGGCGACCATGTCCAGCACCTGGCGGGTCTCCTCGACCTGGTGCACCCGGTAGACCCGCGCGCCCAGCCAGGCCGAGACGGCGGTGGTGGCCAGGGTGCCGAGCAGCCGCTCGTTCACCGGCCGGTCCAGGGTCTCGCCGACGAAGTCCTTGTTGGAGAGCGAGACCAGCACCGGGAAGCCGGTCGCGGTCATCTCCGGCAGTCGCCGGGTGGCCTCCAGCGAGTGCCGGGTGTTCTTGCCGAAGTCGTGCCCCGGGTCGATGATCACCGCGTCCCGCCGCACGCCCAGCTCCACCGCGCGCTCGGCGAGCCCCACGGTCACCCGCAGGATGTCCGCCATCACGTCCTCGTACCCGATCCGGTGCGGCCGGGTGCGGGGCTCGGCGCCGCCCGCGTGGGTGCAGACCAGCCCGGCGTCGTACCGGGCGGCCACCTCGGCGAGCTTCGGGTCGACCCCGCCCCAGGCGTCGTTCAGCAGGTCCGCGCCCGCCTCGCAGACCGCCTCGCCGACCTCGTGCCGCCAGGTGTCGACGCTGATCACCGCCTCGGGGTGGCGCTTGCGCAGCTCGGCCACGAAGGGCACGGTGCGCCGCAGCTCCTCCTCGACCGTGACCTCGTCGCCCGGCCCGGCCTTCACCCCGCCGATGTCCAGGATCGCGGCGCCCTCGGCCATCGCCCGGTCCGCCGCGGCGAACGCGGCCTCGTCGGCGAAGGTCGCGCCCTTGTCGAAGAACGAGTCCGGCGTCCGGTTGACGATCGCCATGATCACCAGCTCGTCGTCACCGAATTCCCGCGGTCCCAGGCGCAGTGCCACCGATGTCTCCTCCACAGCTCCTGCGGGTGCGATGATGGCCCCCGGCCTCACTAAGGGACCATGCTGTCATGATCAGTGTGGTTACCTGCCACCACATAGCGGACCGGCCGGGAGTTCGGGAGGACAGCTCGTGTTCTGGGTGATCGTGGTCGCCATGGCCGTGGTGGTCGGAGGCGCCGCCCTGGTGGCGCTCGGCGGGGGCGGCTCGATGCCGGATGCGGTACCGGACCGGATCTCCGCGCGACTTCCGCAGGACCGCCCGCTGGGCAAGGCGGACGTGGACGAGCTGCGCCTGCCGATGGCGCTGCGCGGCTACCGGATGGACGAGGTGGACGACGTCCTGGACCGCCTCGGCGCCGAACTCGCCTACCGCGACGCGCGGATCGCCGAGCTGGAGGCCGCCGCCCACCTGCGCGGCGCGGTCGAGGCGACCGACGCCCCCGACCCGGCGGCCGAGCCGCTGCCCGGCCTGGAGCAGTTCGCCCAGGTGGTCGAGCCGGCCGTGGTGCTCGCCAAGCAGTCGGCCGGGGAGCCGGCCCCCGAGGACGCCAAGCCGGGGACGGACACGTGACGGCCGCGGCCGAGGGCGCGGTGCTCGGAGCGGACGGCCTGCGCCGCTGCGGCTGGGGCGACTCCACCGACGACTACCGGATTTACCACGACACCGAGTGGGGCCGCCCGGTGCACGGCGACGACCCGCTGTTCGAGCGGGTCTGCCTGGAGGCCTTCCAGTCCGGCCTGTCCTGGCTGACCATCCTGCGCCGCCGCGAGGGCTTCCGGGCCGCGTTCGCGGGCTTCGAGATCGCCAGGGTCGCCGAGTTCGGCGAGGCGGACAAGGAGCGCCTGCTCGCCGACACCGGCATCATCCGCAACCGGGCCAAGATCGAGGCGGCGATCGCCAACGCGCGGGTCGCCCGCGACCTGGAGGGCGGCCTGGACGCGCTGGTCTGGCAGTTCGCCGGGGACCCGGACCGGCCGGCCCCCCGCTCGCTGGGCGAGGTGCCGGCCGTCACACCGGAGTCGACGGCGCTGGCGAAGGCGCTGAAGAAGGCGGGTTTCCGTTTCGTCGGCCCGACCACCGCCTACGCGCTGATGCAGGCCTGCGGACTGGTCGACGACCACCTGGCGGACTGCCACGTCCGCACCGGCGCCGGGAGGAAGTCCTAGCGGCCCAGGTACTTCGGCTTCTCCTTGGCGATGAAGGCGCGCACCGCGATCCGGTGGTCCTCGCTCTCGCCCGCCAGTGTCTGCAACTCGTCCTCCTTGTCGAGGAGTTCGTCCAGCGAGTGGGAGGCGCCGTACGCCAGCGACTCCTTGATGGCGCCGTAGGCGACGGTCGGGCCCTCGGCCAGCTCGCGGGCGAAGGCCCGTGCGGTGGCCGCGAGTTCCTCGGCCGGCACCACCCTGGTGGCCAGGCCCAGCTCCATCGCCTCGGCGGCCTTGACCGTCCGGGGCAGCATCAGCAGCTCGGTGGCCCGGGCGTGCCCGACCAGCCGGGGCAGCGTCCAGGAGGCGCCGGAGTCGGCGGTCAGCGCGATCCCGGCGAAGGCGGTGTTGAAGCCGGCCCGGTCGGACAGGATCCGGAAGTCGCAGGCGAAGGCGAGCGAGGCGCCCGCGCCGGCCGCCACCCCGCCGACCGCGGCGACGGTCGGCTTGCGCATCCCGGCCAGTGCCCGGGTCAGCGGGTTGTAGTGCTCGGCGACGGTGCGCAGCGCGCCCTCGCCGGTCTCCTCGAAGCGCTTGAGCAGGGCCAGGTGCTCGTTCAGGTCCTGCCCGACGCAGAACGCCCGCTCGCCCGCCCCGGTGAGCAGGACGGCCCGCACCGCCGGGTCCGCGGACGCGGCGGACACGGCGTCGCGCAGCGCGATCTTGGTGGCGACGTCGAGCGCGTTCATCGCCTCCGGGCGGTTGATGGTGATGACGGCCAGGCCGCCGTCCAGCTCGTACAGCACGGAATCGGACATGGGTGAGGGCTCCCGGGATCGTGGCGGTGTCAGTCGTGTGTGTCAGGATGCCGGAGCACACGGGGGCCTGGGGAGTGTGAGGTATCGCACCTTCCAGTGGTGTCCGTACCGCCGCCACGCCGGGGCTTATGGCGTGGTTTGCGGCGGTTGGGGGCGGTCCGGCCGTGGTTGCACCGAGAGTGATGTTGGTCATCAGCCCGTGGCATGCGGGATAATGGCTTCCGATCAATGCGTTCGATACCGGCGGTGGACGGACTGCCGGTGCGTAGCTGAGCGGTTGCAGGAAGGGGAACGAGCATGGCGGCCATGAAGCCGCGGACGGGTGACGGCCCGCTCGAAGTCACCAAAGAGGGGCGGGGCATCATCATGCGCGTTCCGCTCGAAGGCGGCGGACGCCTCGTGGTGGAGCTCACGCCTGACGAGGCTCAGGCCCTCGGCGAGGCCCTGAAGAAGGCCTGCGGCTGACCGCAGCAGGTGCTCGCCATCTCCTGGAGATGTGCTGCCGGGCCCGGGTACGACGTCATGTCGGCCCGGGTCCGCACGTTTTCCTGAGCCCGTGAGCCCGTGAGCCCGTGGGGCCGCGGCCCCCGGGGCCCGTCGCCCCGGGCCCCCGGCTCAGCGCTTGACGGCGCAGAGCAGCCCGTCCGACACGGGCAGCAGCGCGGGCAGCAGCGCCTCGCTCTCCCGCACGTCCCGGACCAGGTCCCGGACCGCTCCGGTCTGCGGGTCCTGGAGCTCCGGCTCGGCCAGTCGGCCCTCCTGGAAGACGCCCTCGAAGCAGACCATCCCGCCCGGCCGCAGCAGCCGCAGCGCCTCCCGCAGGTACTCGCAGGACTCGGCCGGATCGCCGTCGCAGAACACCAGGTCGTACTGGCCGTCGGCGAGCCGGGGCAGCACCTCCAGCGCCCGGCCCGGTATGAACCGGGAGCGGTTGGTCGCGAACCCGGCCGCCTGGTACGCCTCGCGGGCCAGTTGCTGGCGCACCGGCTCCGTGTCGACCGTGGTGAGCACGCCGTCCGGCCGCATTCCGCGCAGCAGGTAGACCCCGGACACCCCGGTGCCGGTGCCGATCTCGGCCACCGCCTTGGCGTCCAGTGCGGCGGCCAGCAGCCGCAGGCAGGCCCCTCCGCTCGGTCCGATCGCCCGTATCCCGGTTCGCGCGGACTGCGCCCGGGCGTAGGTCAGCACCGCGTCCTCGCCCACGTAGGTGTCGGCGAGGGCCGCGCGCGCGGGCCCGAACTCGCTGATGGCTGCCTCTTTCGGAGCCCCGGGTGGCGGCCCGGTGCCGGGGGATGTCGATATTTCCTGGCACAGATTACTGGCCGACCGGGAACCGCGTACGGCGGCGGGCCGTTGTCATGTCGGACCGGGTGCGGAAGACCGCCCGGGCACTTTTATCCGGGCTTGACGGGTGAGGTGGATATGGTGGTGGCCCTGCTGGGCAGAAGAGCCGACCGAGGAGGTGTGGCCGAGGGCGACGTCCCTGTGCGGCGGCACTCCCGCGGCACCGCGTCGGCCCGTACGCCGAAGCCCGTGATGAACCAGTCTGCGCACTCCGACCTGGACAAGTCCGTGGCCGCGACGCCGGCCGGCGGTGCCAACGAGGCCCCCGCCCTCGCGACCTTCACCGAGGGTCCCGACGCGCAGACCTGGACTCCGCCCACCTGGGAGGAGATCGTCGAGGCGCACAGCGCCCGGGTCTACCGCCTCGCCTACCGCCTGACGGGCAACCAGCACGACGCCGAGGACCTCACCCAGGAGGTCTTCGTCCGGGTGTTCCGCTCGCTGTCCACCTACACCCCCGGCACGTTCGAGGGCTGGCTGCACCGGATCACCACCAACCTCTTCCTGGACATGGTCCGCCGCCGCCAGCGCATCCGCTTCGACGCGCTCGGCGAGGACGCGGCCGAGCGGCTGGCCTCCCGCGAGCCCAGCCCGGCCCAGCACTTCAGCGACACCCACTTCGACGCCGACGTGCAGCACGCCCTGGACACCCTCGCGCCGGAGTTCCGCGCCGCCGTGGTGCTCTGTGACATCGAGGGCCTGTCCTACGAGGAGATCGCCGCCACGCTGGGCGTCAAGCTCGGCACCGTCCGCAGCCGCATCCACCGCGGCCGCTCGCACCTGCGCGCCGCGCTCAAGCACCGCGCCCCCGGCTCGGCCCCCGGCCGTGAGCGCCGCGGCGGCTCGGAGGAGCCGGTGCCGGTCGGCGTCGGCGCGGTCGAGGCCGCGGTCGCGCCCGGTGGGCGCGGACGGAGGCGATCGTGAGCGGAACCAGCCGGTCCGGCTCGGACCGGTCGGACGCGTCCGACCGGTCTCCGAGCCGACGGGGCTGGGCCCTGCCGGGCCGTCGCGGAGGCGACGAACCCGGTGAGCCCGTGCTGCCCGCGGTGTCCCTGCCCGCGGACACGGCGCTGCGCGCGCTGCCCGTCCGCCCCGCCGCACCCACCGAGGACCACCACCTCGGCGAGCGCCTCTCCGCCTTCCTGGACGGCGAGCTCGGCCACGACTCGCGCGACCGGGTCCAGGCCCACCTGGCGACCTGCCCCCAGTGCCTCGCCGAGGCCGACGAGGGCCGCGCTGTCAAGCACATGCTGACCCGCACCGGCACGCCCGGCCCGTCCTCCGCGCTGATGGCCCGCCTGATGGCCGTCGGCAACCTCCCCGAGGACGCCCCGGCGGACGGCGACTGGCCGGCCGGGCGCGGGCGCCGCGATGACGACGACGACCTGCCCGGCGGCGGGGTCGCCGCCACCGGCACGCTCGGCGGCAGCCGGCTCGACGGCGGCTCCTTCGGCCGCGGTGCCGGGGCCTCCTTCGGCGCCGGCGCGCTCGGCGCCGACACCCCGCTGCCCGGGGTCGACCCGCGCGCCTTCGGGCGCGGCGCGGTGCTGCGGCCGCTGATGGGCCGGCGCTCCGCCCGCCCCGAGCCCTCCGCCGCCCCGGCCCGTCCGCAGGCCTCCGCGGCCGTCGTCCGCTCCTCCGCGCGGGGGCGCCGGCTGGTCTTCGCCGCCGCGGGCGCCTTCTCCGTCGCCGCGGTGACGCTCGGCGGCGTCGGCGGGCTCAGCGCGCAGGGCGAGCAGAACCACGGCACCACCGTCAGCCCGCCCGGCACGGGCAGCGGGCGCGGCGGCGGACTCGTCCCGATGAACGCGCAGGTCCCGGTGGACTTCCCCGGCCGCCCGGTCGCCGCGACCCGCGAGGCGACCCCGCAGGGCTCCCCGGAGCGCAACCCCGGGGGCGTCGCGGCGCTGCGCCAGCAGACCCGCTAGAGCGGCCCTCGAAGAACACCGCCGTTCCGCTCCGGACGGCCTCGGCCACCGGCAGGTCTTTACCACGGCTTCATCCCAGCGTGGACCAGGGACTCGCCGGTGGCCATTACCCTGTAGGAACCGTCGTCCGACGAGCTAGGGAGCAAAGGTGTTCAGCGACGTAGGTGGGCTGGAGCTCCTCACGCTCGTGGTGATGGCGATCATCATCTTCGGCCCGGACAAGCTGCCGAAGCTGATCCAGGACACCATGGGCTTCATCCGGAAGGTCCGCTCCTTCGCCGACACCGCGAAGGAGGACATCCGCAGCGAGCTGGGCCCCGACTTCCAGGACTTCGAGTTCGAGGACCTGAACCCCAAGACCTTCGTGCGCAAGCAGCTCATGGGCGGCCAGGAGGACCCGCTGGGCCTCAAGGAGATGAAGGACTCGCTGGACATCCGCTCCGTCCTGGACGACAAGCCCGCGGCGCCCGTCAACGGCCGCAGCGGCAGCGTCAGCTTCGAGAAGTCGGCGCCGGCCCCGGCCTCCGCCGGTGCCCCGCTGGCACCCGGCGAGCGGCCCCCGTTCGACCCCGACGCCACCTGATCCGCGCCCCGTACGCCACCTGATCCGCGCCCCGTACGGCGCCCCGGCTCCGCGCCACCGCCCCGCCCGGCCACCCGGCTGAGCGGGGCGGCGGCGTGTGCGCCGCTATTGTGCTGATTGTTCTCGCTGAGCCGTCCGTCACACCGCGCCCCGTCGCGGACCAGGAACGGCCCCGGGGAGCGCCGAGGTACGCCACCATGGGAGCGCGCCACGGCAGGCAAACGTGTGTTTGAGGAGGCCCGGGGATGGACGCGACGAGTCAGGCGGGAGGGGCGACGGCCACGGCCGGAGCCCCGGTGGTCGGCGGGCAGGCCGGCCCGGCGGATCCGCTGGTGCCCTACCTGTCCGCCGACTTCCCCTGGTACGGGCTGGACGAGGGCTGGACCGGCCGCCGCTTCCTGGTGCAGGCCGGCGCCGGCCCCCGCACCGCGGGCAGCGTGGACTACGGCTCGCTCGGCCACGGCGAGGAGCCGGCCAAGCAGTACGAGCCGCGCGACGTACGGAAGTTCGCCGTCGTGGTCACCGTGGCCCGCCGGGACAGCCGCCGCAGCGCCGACAACACCGGCACCCTGGAGGCGACCTCCGCCTCCTCCGCCGCGTGGCTGGCCGGCTCCGGCCTGCTCGCCGCGACCTGGCCCGGGCAGCTGGACCGGGCGCTGCGCCAGGACTGGATGGACCAGCAGAGCAGCCTGGCCTGGGACCTCGCCGACGATCTGGCCGGCCCCGGCTGGTCCACCCTCAGCCTGCCGGTCAACGGCCTGCCGCAGCCCTTCCGCTACCGCGAGTCCGAGTACGGCTGGGTGCTGGCCGGCGAGGCCCCCGGGGTCCTGCTCGGCGCCTACGGGCGCGGGGTCAGCGCCTACGGCATCGGCTTCTCCACCGTCCCGGACCTGGCCGCCTACACCCGGCCGTAGGACGGCCCGGAGAGACGGCCCGGGCAACGTTCTTCCCAGGCCGTCTCCGGGCCGTCCGCGGGTCCTGCGAGGCCGACCGGCGCCGGCGGTGTGCCCGCCGGTCAGCGGGTCGAGGGGGAGTCCGCCCGCGGACCGGCGGGTCGCCGGATCAGAACTTGTTCTTGGGCGTCAGACCCAGCGACATCCCGGACAGTCCGCGCTGGCGGCCGCCGAGCTTGCCGGCCACCGCGCGCAGGGCGGCGCCGGCCGGGGAGTCGGGCGCGGCGAGCACGACCGGGCGGCCGTCGTCGCCGCCCTCGCGCAGCCGCACGTCGATCGGGATCGAGCCGAGCACCGGGACGGTCGCCCCGACGGTGCGGGTGAGCGCGTCCGCGACGGTCTGGCCGCCGCCGGTGCCGAAGACGTCGATCATCTCGTCGCAGTGCGGGCACGGCATGCCGGACATGTTCTCGATCACGCCGACGATCTTCTGGTGGGTCTGCACCGCGATGGTGCCGGCCCGCTCGGCCACCTCGGCGGCGGCCATCTGCGGGGTGGTGACGATCAGGATCTCCGCGTTGGGGACCAGCTGGGCCACCGAGATCGCGATGTCGCCGGTGCCGGGCGGCAGGTCCAGCAGCAGCACGTCCAGGTCGCCCCAGTAGACGTCGGCGAGGAACTGCTGGAGCGCGCGGTGCAGCATCGGGCCGCGCCAGACCACCGGGGCGTTGCCCGGGGTGAACATGCCGATCGAGATGACCTTCACGCCGTTCGCCTGCGGCGGCATGATCATGTCCTGGACCTGGGTCGGCCGGCCCTCGACGCCGAGCATGCGCGGCACGCTGTGGCCGTAGATGTCGGCGTCCACCACGGCGACCTTCAGCCCGTCGGCGGCCATCGCGGCCGCCAGGTTGACGGTCACCGAGGACTTGCCGACACCGCCCTTGCCGGACGCGACGGCGTAGACCCGGGTCAGCGTGCCTGGCTTGGCGAACGGGATCTCCCGCTCGGGGGCGCCGCCGCGCAGCAGCTGGGACAGCTCCTTGCGCTGCTCGTCGCTCATCACGTCGAGCTCGACCTCGACGCCGGTCACACCGGGGACCTTCCCGACCGCCTCGCGCACCCGGGTGACGATGGTGTCGCGCATCGGGCAGCCGGAGACCGTCAGGTAGACCGCGACGCGCACCGCGCCGCCCTCGGCGATCTCGACGGATTTCACCATGCCGATCTCGGTGATCGGACGGTTGATCTCCGGGTCGTTGACGGTCGCCAGCGCCTGGCGTACGGACTCCTCCGTGACGCCGGCCGCGACCTCTGTCTCGTTGGCCATGCCTTGATGGTACGGCGCTCGGCGGGGTCCTTAACCGGTCGGTAGCGTGCCGCGGGTCACAGCGGTTCGGGGGTGTCCCGGCGCTCGTCGATCTCCTTGAGCAGGGACTGGAGTTCGGATCGGATGAAGTCCCGGGTGGCGACCTCGCCGAGCCCGTGCCGCAGGGCCGCGACCTCGCGGGTCAGGTACTCGGTGTCGGCGATGTTGCGGTCGCTGCGGGCCCGGTCCTGCTCCATGTTGACCCGGTCCCGGTTGTCCTGGCGGTTCTGCGCCAGCAGGATCAGCGGGGCCGCGTACGAGGCCTGCAGGGACAGCGCCAGGGTCAGGAAGATGAACGGGTACTCGTCGAAGCGCACGCTCGTCGGCAGCAGGGTGTTCCACGCTATCCAGACGACGACCACGACCGTCATCCAGACGATGAACCGACCGGTGCCGAGGAAGCGGGCGATCCGCTCGGACAGGACGCCGAAGGCCTCCGGGTCGTAGGAGGGCAGCGAGAGCAGACCGGGGCGCGCGGTGCGCGGCTGGTCGAGCCGGGTGCGGCCGGTGCCGGTGATCGGCGCGGTCTCCGCGCGCCGGTCCCGGGCGCCCTCGCGGGTGCGCAGCTCGCGCAGCTGCCGCAGCCGGCGCAGTTCGCCCTGGAGGCGCCGGCGTGCGGAGTCGTCCGGCCGTCCGTTGCGGTCACCGTCCACCGGTCACTCCCTCCCTCTCGTCCTGGTGGACGTCGTCCGGGTGCGGCGCGGCGTCGCGCCAGTCCTCCGGCAGCAGGTGGTCGAGCACGTCGTCGACGGTCACCGCGCCGAGCAGGTGGTCCGCCTCGTCCACGACCGGGGCGGCGACCAGGTTGTAGGTCGCCAGGTAGCTGGTGATCAGCGACAGCGGGGTGTCCGGCGGCAGCGGGTCCAGGTCGTCGTCCACCAGCGAGCCGACCAGGACGTACGGGGGCTCGCGCAGCAGCCGCTGGAAGTGCACGGTGCCCAGGTAGCGGCCGGTCGGGGTCTCGTTCGGCGGGCGGCAGACGAAGACCTGCGCGGCCAGCGCGGGCTTGTGGTCGCTGACCCGGACCCGGGCCAGCGCCTCGGCGACCGTCGCGTCCGGCTCCAGCACGATCGGCTCGGTGGTCATCAGACCGCCGGCGGTGTCCTCCTCGTACGTCAGCAGGCGGCGCACCGGCGCGGCCTCGTCCGGCTCCATCAGCTGGAGCAGCCGCTCGGCCTCGTCGCCGGGCAGCTCGGAGAGCAGGTCGGCGGCGTCGTCCGGGTCCATCGCCTCCAGGACGTCGGCGGCGCGCTCCTCCTGGAGCTTGCCGATGATCTCGACCTGGTCGTCCTCGGGCAGCTCCTCCAGGACGTCGGCCAGCCGCTCGTCGTCCAGGGCGGCGGCCACCTCGGCCCGGCGCTTGGCGGACAGGTGGTGCAGCACGCTGGCGAGGTCGGCGGGGCGCAGCTGCTCGAAGGTGGCGAGCAGGTTGGCCGCGCCCTGGTCCTGCTCGGGGAGCGAGAAGCCGGTGACGTCCTGCCAGTCGAGGGTGAGCCGCTCGCCCCGGCCCTTGCGCAGCCGGCCGGCCCGGCCGACCTGGACGAAGACCTTGCTGACCTCCCATTCGCGCAGCCGGGTCTGCACCATGCCGACGTCCAGCACGGTGACCTCCTCACCGGTCTTGGACCAGGTGACGGTGCGGTCCAGCAGCTCGGCGAGCACCAGGGTCTCGGACGGGCGCTGCTCGAAGCGGCGCAGGTTGATCACGCCGGTGGTGAGCACCTGGCCGGACTCCAGGCTGGTCACCCGGGTCATCGGCAGGAAGATCCGGCGCCGGCCGACCACCTCGACCACCAGGCCGAGCACGCGCGGCGGGCGGCCGCCGAGCCGCAGCGACACGACCACGTCCCGGACCCGCCCGACCTGGTCGCCGTTCGGGTCGAAGACCGCGATGGCGGACAGATGGGAGATGAAGACCCGGGTACCTGGCCCTGCCATGGACTCCCTCGACTCGCTCGACGCCGTACCGGATGCGCCGGGGGCGCACTCGCGGCCAAGGCTACCCGCGTGTTCCGGGCCCGGCCGGGAGGCACGGTAGCGGCCGGACGAGTCCTGGGCATGAACCTTTAACGGCGCTTGAACAGCAGTTTGGGCAGGCCGGCCGGGATCGGCAGCCGGGTGGTGGCCGGGGTGGGCATCGGCTGCGCGGCGTGCGAGCCGTCCGGCATCGCCCCGGGGTGCTCGGTGAGCGGGCCGGCCGGCTCCAGCCGCAGCACCCGGCACTCGCGGGCCCAGCGGACGGTGATGGCGTCGGTGTCGGGCGCGTTCAGCCGCTTGCCCTTGAGTTCCTCGACGGCGCCCAGCCAGGCCTCGCCGTCCGGGGCGAGTTCGACCACCCGGGCGTTCCAGCCGGTCAGCCGGCCGCCCTTGTCCTTGCTGCGGACGGTGACCACGGCCCCGGTGCCGGGCTCCAGGCCGTGCAGCGGCTGCTCGGCGCCTCCGCCGACCACGACGACCGCGCCGTCGTGCCAGGCGTGCCACAGCGGCCGGGCGTGCTCCTGCCCGTCCGCGCGCACCCAGAGCAGACCGGACTTCTTCGCGGCCTCCTCCAGCAGGGCCTGGTCGAGGAAGTCGTCGGCGGTCGCGGCGGCGGGCGTACGGTCCATGGCCGACAGCGTACGGCTTCCGCCGCCGGCCGGGTGTCTCAGCTTCCGGGCGACAGTTCCATTGCGCCGCCACGGGCCTTACCGTATGACCGCCCCCGTACGGCCACGCCCGTACGACCGCCCCGCCCCCGCGACCAGCAAGGAGCGCCGTGCCCGCCGCCCGGCCCGCGACCGCCCCCTCCGGCGCCCCCGCGACCGCCCCCTCCGCGACCGCCGGCCCCGGCCCGGCGCACCCGCTCCCCACCCTCGACCTGCTGCTGCTCGCCGTCTCGATCGGCGGCATCTCGCTGTCCGGCCCGCTGATCAGCGCCACCGCCGCGCCCGCGCTGGCGATCGCCCTCTGGCGCAACGTCATGTCGGTCGGCGTCCTCGGCCCGTACGCGCTGCTGCGCCACCGCGCCGAGCTGCGCGGGATCGGCCGGCGGGCGCTGCTGCTCGCGGTGGCCGCCGGGACGCTGCTCGCCGTGCACTTCGCGCTCTGGATGCCCAGCCTGCGGATGACCTCGGTGGCCTCGGCCACCGCGCTGGTCACCACCACCCCGCTGTGGACCATCCTGCTGATGCGGCTGATGGGCGTCCGGGCGCCGCGGACGGTCTGGCTCGGCACGGTCGTCGCCTTCGCCGGCGTGCTGGTGCTCACCGGCGTGGACCTCTCACTCTCCCCGCGCGCGCTGCTCGGCGACGCGCTCGCGCTCGCCGCCGGACTGGCCGCGGCCGGGTACATGCTGCTGGGCGCCGAGGTCCGCAGGACCGTCAGCACCACCGCGTACACCCTGGTCTGCTACGCCACCACGGCGGTGGTGCTGCTGGGGATCTGCCTGGCCGCCGGAACGCCGCTGGCCGGGTGGCCGGCCGGGGTGTGGTGGCAGATCGTGCTGCTGATGGTCGCCGCCCAGCTGCTCGGCCACTCGCTGAGCAACCGGGTGGTGCGCAGCCTCGGGCCGTCGATCACCTCCACCGCGATCCTGCTGGAGACCCCGGGCGCGGCGCTGATCGCCGCCCTCTGGCTGGGCCAGTGGCCGCCGGCGGCCGCCTACCCGGCGGTGGTGCTGATCCTGCTCGGCCTGGTCCTGGTCGCCCGCGGCGGACGGCGCTGAGCGCGGGCGGCCGTCAGAGCCAGCCGTTGCGGCGGAAGCCCCGGTACATCCCGAAGCAGATCAGCACGATCGCGCCGAGCACCGTCGGATAGCCGTACTTGTGGTGCAGCTCCGGCATGTATTCGAAGTTCATGCCGTAGACGCCGGTGATCATGGTGGGCACCGCGAAGATCGCCGCCCAGGCGGTGATCTTGCGCATGTCCTCGTTCTGCGCCACCGAGACCTGCGCCAGGTTCGCCTGCAGCAGCGAGTTCAGCAGCTCGTCGAAGCCGTGCACCTGCTCGGCGACCCGGGCCAGGTGGTCGGCGACGTCCCGGAAGTACTTCTGGATGTCCGGGTCGACCAGCCGCTGGAGCGGCTCGGACAGCTGCTGCATCGGACGCAGCAGCGGCACCACGGCACGCTTGAACTCCAGGACCTCGCGCTTGAGTTGGTAGACCCGTCCGACGTCGGCGCTGCGCCCGCCCTTGGCCGAGAAGACGCCGTACTCGATCTCGTCCACGTCGTTCTGGAGCCGCTCGGCGACCAGCAGGTAGTTGTCCACCACGTGGTCGGCGATCGCGTGCAGCACCGCCGCCGGGCCCTTGGCGAGCAGCCCCGCCTCGTCCGCGTCGGCCTCCAGCCGGTGGCGCAGCTCCTGCAGCGAGCCGTGGCCGCCGTGCCGGACGGTGATCACGAAGTCCCGGCCGGCGAAGACCATCAGCTCGCCCGTCTCCACCACCTCGCTGGTGGGCGTGAGCTGGTCGTGCTCGACGTAGCGGATGGTCTTGAAGACGGCGAACAGCACGTCGTCGTAGCGCTCGACCTTGGGCCGCTGGTGCGCGTGCACCGCGTCCTCGACCGCGAGCGGGTGCAGGCCGAAGCGCTGGGCGATCCCCTCGAACTCGGCCTCGGTCGGCTCGTGCAGCCCGATCCAGCTGAACGAGCCCTCGCCCTCGGGGAGTTGGTGGGCGGCCTTGACCCGGCGGGCGGCCTCGCGCGGGCTGCACGTCTCGCCCCTGCGCTTGCCGTGCTGGTAGACCGCGCAGTCCACGACCGCCGAACCGGCGTCCTCGGGCAGGGCGTCGTAGACACCGGCCGCACCGCGGCGGCGGTTGGTGCGGACGGCGGCGCGCAGGCTGTTGATCATCGACATGGCAGGCTCCCAGAGGCAGGAACCGTCGCGCGGCGGCACGGAGGAAGAACGTTCGGCCGCGGTACGACGGCGGAGAACACCGGTGAAACGGGGGATGAAAGTGCTCTCCCGGCCGGTCCGTCCGCCGTGGGGCCTGCGCCCGGGGCTACCGCGGCTGATTCAGCCGGTTGGGCCTGCGGGGCGCGGGGTACGGGGAAGTCGGGGCCGGGCAGAGCTGCCGGTACTGCATGGTCGGCCGGTATCCACCGCAACCACCTCCTTCGCGCCGCCGCCCCGGGACGAAACGATCCCGGTGGCCAGTCGCTCACCCTAACATCTGACCGGGCGTCGAGCCCGAGGGGTTCCCGGAGGTTTCCGAAGGCTTTACGGGATCCTTGTACGGCCCCTACCCGGGGCCTGCTCGGCCCGCCCGCACGCGGCCCGCGAACCCCGGGGGGTTACGCTCACCGGCATGGCGCACGACTTCCCGCTCTTCGGCGACCCCCACGGCGGCAGCTCCCCGGAGCTCTCCCGGGAGGCGGTGCTGGCCGCCGTCGAGGCCCGGCTGATCTCCACCTTCGGCGAGCCGAGCGGCCGCGCCGCGGTCACCTTCCTCGGTGCCGACCGGATCGAGGTGCTGCGCTTCGGCCCGGACGCCGAGGGCCTGGTGCGGTACGCGACGCTCGGCATGTCCGCCGCGCCGATGGCCGACCCGACCGCGCCGGTCGCCGACCAACTGCGCGGCCCACGCGTCGAACTGGTGCTGACCGTCCGGGGCGGGCACGACAGCGTGCTGCGCACCCTGGCCACCTTCGCCGCCACCCCGCAGGTCGAGGGCCTGGTGCTGGCCCCGGGCGGCTCGCTGGACCTCGGCTCCCCGCTATGGGACGGCGCCCCCTTCACCTCGGTGCTCGCGGCCGAACCGGGCGGCCTGGTCGAGGACCTGGAACTGGCCGACCCGGCCGACCCGGTCCGCTTCCTGCCGCTGCTGCCGATGACGCCCAACGAGGCGGGCTGGAAGCGGGTGCACGGCGCGGCCGCGCTCCAGGAGCGCTGGCTCGACCAGGGCGCCGACCTGCGCGACCCGGACCGGCGCGGCGTCCGGCTGGACTGAACCGGCGCCCGGTCGGGCGGGCCGGGTGCGCGGCTGCGTCGGCGTCGGGATCGGGACCAGGGGACGCTGAGTCCCCTGGTCCGCGGTTCGCTGGTTCGCGGTCCGCGTCCGCTCAGCGCTCGATCGGCCGCGCGCCGGTGGCCTGCGCGAGCAGCGCCCCGTACACCTCCGGGTCGGTGGTGTGCTCGCCGAGCCGCACCGTCTTGCGGCTGCCGTGGTAGTCGCTGGAGCCGGTGACCAGCAGGCCGAGCTCGCCGGCCAGGCCGCGCAGCCGCACCCTGGTCTCCTCGTCGTGGTCGGTGTGGTCGACCTCCAGCCCGGCCAGCCCGGCCGCCGCGAGGTCGGCGATCACCTGGTCGGAGACCGTCCGGCCGCGCTTGACGGCGCCCGGGTGGGCGAACACCGGCACCCCGCCGGCCGCCCGCACCAGCCGCACCGCCACGACCGGGTCGGTCTCGTGCTTGCGGACGTCCGCCCGCCCGCCGTTGGCCAGCCAGTCGGCGGTGAAGGCGTCCGAGACGGTGGCCACCACGCCCGCCTCGACCAGCGCGCTGGCGATGTGCGGCCGGCCGACCGAGCCGGCCCCGGCGATCCGCCGCACCTGCTCCCAGCTGATGTCCGCGCCGAGCTCCCGGCAACGTTCCACGATCGCCCGCCCGCGCCGGAACCGGTCGGTGCGCACCAGGTCCCGCTCGCGGGCGAACTCCGGCTCCTCGGGGTCGAACAGGTACGCCAGCAGGTGCATGCTGATGCCGTCCACGGCGCAGGACAGCTCGGCGCCGGGCACGACGGTCAGCCGGGTGCCCGCGGGCAGGGCGCGCACCGCCCCGGCGGCCTCGGCGTGGCCGGCCACGGTGTCGTGGTCGGTCAGCGCCACCACGTCGAGGCCCGCGGCGGCGGCCGCCGCGACCAGCTCGGCCGGGCTGTCGGTGCCGTCGGAGGCGTTGCTGTGGGCGTGCAGGTCGATGCGCACGGATCTGGCTCCCGGGTGCTCGTGGGTGCGGCCCAGGATAGGCCGGCGGTCAGCCGAGCAGCCGGGGGGAGAGCGCCCCGCAGGGGAGCAGATCCAGTTCGGCGCCGGCCTCGCGCAGGTCGGTGAGCACCAGTTCGTCGTACATGACCAGGGCGGACTGCTCGGGCCAGGCGACGGCCCAGAGCCAGAGCCCGCGGGCCTCGCCGACGAACACCGCGCGGTCGGCCGGGGCGTCCGGGACGTGGAACATCGGGGTGGGCCGACCGGCGGCCATCAGCTTGGCGTCGGCGGGCTTGTAGAGGCCGACGGAGTCGCCCGGGTCGGGGCCGGGCAGTCCGGCGTACCGGGCGCCGAGACCGACCCCCAGTTCCTCGGCGACGAGCACCAGCTCGCCGAAGCCGCCGAGCGGGGCCGGCCCCGAGCAGGCGACGGCGGTGGCCCGGGCGCCCGAGACGTCGTCGCCGACGTGGGCGATGCCGGTGTAGAGCCAGCCGACCGGCAGCGGCCAGGGCAGCCAGACCGGGACCTGGGAGCGGGCGACGGCGACGCCGAGGGCCTCCACGCTCGGCGGCAGTACGGGCTGCATCGGGTGCACGGCTCCGTGCCGGTCGCACTGCCAGGTGTCTGAGAACAGACCGGGGGCGCGGACCCGACCGGCGCACCTCGGGCAGCTTGGCTCGCCCCTCATAGCCGTCAACGCTCCTCCCTCCGGACCGCCGCGTCAAGGACGATCACCCGTACGGAGGGCTCGGCGGCACCTGTCGGTGGCGGGCGCCCGAACCGGCGCTGGGTGGGCGCGGCGCGGGCGGTTCCCGTTGGGGGATGTCCCGTCCCGGGCGGTGGCAAACGTCCGGGGACCCGACCCCGGAAACACTGACGCCCCGTCATCGGCGAATGCGGTGACGGGGCGTCAGTCGGGTATCGGAACGTCCGGATCGGACGCCCCCGGTTCGTCGGCGGCGGGTGCGGGCTCGTGCCCGGAGTCGCCGCGCCTGGTCAGACGGTCGGGCACGGACGGATGAGCAGGCGCTCGCCGGTGCGGGCGGCGGCGTCGACGACCTCGCGCACGGTGGCGGCGTCGGCGATCAGGCGGTCGGCGGCGGAGCCGTTGGCATCGTCGAGTCGGACGATCTCGAAGCGCATGGTCTTCGTCATGGGCGTCTCCTTTCCTGGCCCCGCGGGGCGGGGCGGTCGCGGCTGAGTCGGTATCAGCCCTTTCGGGGTCCTGCGGATCCGGCGGTGAGGCCGGACCGGGCGGGTCGTGGTCGCGGATGGGGCGGTCTGCTGCGGCAAGGGCCCCCCTTGCTTGCCTGGTGCGTCCAGTGCCTCGTGAGCCACGGTGACGTGGCGATGCTTCCGGGCCGTTGCCCGTCCGTGAAGTCCGGGTTTCGGGTGAGGGTGCCGAGCGGAAGGCCGGCGATGATTCCCGGACAGAATCAAAGATTACCGTAACTAACGACTTTTGTCCTGTGGTGAAGCTGATCGAAATTGGAGAAGTGGTACAGACCACTTTCGGCGGGCCGGGGGAACCGGGCCGGGGCGACGCGCGTCCGTGCGGTCCGGTCTCAGGCCCAGAACGCGGTCAGCGCCTCGGCCGTGGCGGCCGGCCGCTCGGCGTTGGGGGAGTGGCCGGCGTCCGCCACCAGCACCCGGCGGGCGCCCAGACGCTCGGCCATCGCGGTCTGCTCCGGAACCGGCCAGGCGTAGTCCCGCACCCCGGACAGCACCAGCATCGGCAGCCCGGAGGCGGCGTCGGCCAGCTCCGCCACCCGGTCCGGCGCGGCCACCAGGTGACCGCCGGTGACGGACAGCGCCCGCGGCACGTTGGCCAGCCAGCGGCGGTGCAGGAACTCCGCGACGGCCGGCTCCAGGCTCGGCCGCGGTCTCCCGCTCTCCGCCTCCAGCTGCCGCATGACCTGCCAGATCTGCTCCAGGTCCATGCCCCGCAGGGCGTCCAGCAGCAGCCGGGTGCGGGCCGCCTCCGCCGGGTCGATCGCGCCCGGGCCGGTGGACATCAGGGTCAGCGACCGCCAGGGCAGCGGGCCGCCCCCGGCGGCCGCGGCGAGCACCGCCTCGCGCACCACCTGGCCGCCGAAGGAGTGCCCCAGCAGGTGCAGGGGCGTGCCGTCGGCCGCCAGCGCCCCGGTGAGCGCCCGCACGTCCGCGCCGAGCGCCTCGACGCCGTACGCGGCCGGGTCGTCCGGGCCGCCGGTCTGGTACTGCCCGCGCTGGTCCACGGCCGTCACCCGGTACCCGGCGGCCGCCAGCGGCTCCAGCAGCCCGATGAAGTCCTCCTTGCTGCCGGTGAACCCCGGTACCAGCAGCGCCGAGCCGCGCACCGGCCCGGCCGGCTCCGCCCGCAGCGCCGCGAACTCCCCGCGCCCGGTCACCACCCGTTCGGCCCGGGCGCACCCGGGCAGGGTCAGAAACGGCGGCGTGCTCATGGGCGGCTCTCCCTGCTGTCCCACCGGTGACCTGCTGTCCTGCCGGCGACTCCCCGACGCCCCGACGCCCCGAGCTTAGGGCGTCCCGCCGATCGTTCCCGGGTGCGCGACGGCTCCCCCAGCCTCCGGCCGGGAGGTGCCCCGCCTCCGGCCTGCGGGCGCGCACCCCGCCGCCGCGCCCGCTCTCCGGGCGGACGACGGACCCAGGGGCCGGGAACGCCCGAGGGGGCGGGCCGGGCCGGGTGGCCTGGCACGCCCCCTCGGGGGAGACACGGAGGTGTCAGCTCTCCGGGGTGGTCTCCGCGGGCGCGGCGGCCTTGCGGGTGCGGGTGCGCTTGCGCGGAGCCGGGACCTCGGCGGCGGCCTCGGCGGCCGGGGCCTCCGGGGCGGTCTCGGCGACGGCCTTCGGCTTGCGGGCGCGGGTGGCCTTCTTGGCCGGGGCGGGGGCCTCGGCGGCGTCGGCGGCGGCCTCGGCGACCGGAGCCGCCTCGACGGCCTCGGCCTTCGGCTTGCGGGCGCGGGTGGCCTTCTTCGCCGGGGCCGGAGCCTCGGTGGCCTCGGTCACCGGAGCCTCCGCGGCGGCCTCGACGGCCTCCGCCTTCGGCTTCCGGGTCCGGGCGCGGGTGGCCTTCTTGGCCGGGGCGGGGGCCTCGGCGGCGTCGGCGACCGCCTCCGCGGCGACCGGAGCCTCCACGACGGCCTCGGCGACCGGGGCGGCGGCCTCGACGGCCTCCGCCTTCGGCTTCCGGGTCCGGGCGCGGGTGGCCTTCTTCACCGGGGCCGGAGCCTCGGTGGCCTCGGCGACCGCCTCCGCGGCGGCCTCGACGACCGCGACGGCCTCGGCCACGACGGCCTCGGCGGCCGGGGTCGCCTCGATCGCCGCGGCAGCCTCGGCCGCACCGGCACCGGCACCGCCGCGCGAGCGGCGACGGCGACGGCGGGGCGCGGCCTCGCCCTCGGTGCCCTCGACGGCCGGAGCCGCGGCGGCGGCCTCGGTCACGGCGGCCTCGCCCTCGGCGCCGATCGCGGCGCCGCGGCGGGTGCGGCGACGCTCACGGTTGCGGCGCGGCTTCTGCTCCTCGGCCTCGGCCGCGTTGGCACCGGCGCCGGCGCCCGGACGGCCGGAGCCGCCCTGGCCGCCCTGGCCGCCGCGCGCACCGCGACCGCCGCGGCCCGGGCGGGCACCGCGTCCACCGGTCTCGCCGAGGTCCTCGACCTCCTCCGCGTTGAGCCCGGCGCGAGTGCGCTCCGAGCGCGGCAGGATGCCCTTGGTGCCCGGCGCGATCTTCAGCAGCTCGTACAGGTGCGCCGAGGTGGAGTAGGTCTCCTCCGGGTCGTTGAACGGCAGGTCCAGCGCCTTGTTGATCAGCTGCCAGCGCGGGATGTCGTCCCAGTCGACCAGGGTGACGGCGGTGCCGGAGGCTCCGGCCCGGCCGGTGCGGCCGATCCGGTGGAGGTAGGTCTTCTCGTCCTCGGGGCACTGGTAGTTGATGACGTGGGTGACGCCCTCGACGTCGATGCCGCGGGCCGCCACGTCGGTGCAGACCAGCACGTCGACCTTGCCGTTGCGGAAGGCCCGCAGGGCCTGCTCGCGGGCGCCCTGGCCGAGGTCGCCGTGGACCGCGCCGGCCGCGAAGCCGCGCTGGGTCAGCTGGTCGGAGACGTCGGCGGCGGTGCGCTTGGTGCGGCAGAAGATCATCGCCAGCCCGCGGCCGTCGGCCTGCAGGATGCGCGAGACCATCTCGACCTTGTCGAGCGAGTGCGCACGGAAGATGTGCTGCTCGATGTTGGCGACGGTCGTGCCGGTGTCGTCCGGGGCGGTGGCCCGGATGTGGGTCGGCTGGCTCATGTACCGGCGGGCGAGGCTGATGACCTGGCCCGGCATGGTGGCCGAGAACAGCAGGGTCTGCCGCTTGGCCGGCAGCATGGTGATGATCTTCTCGACGTCGGGCAGGAAGCCCAGGTCGAGCATCTCGTCGGCCTCGTCCAGGACCAGCGAGCGGACCCTGGACAGGTTCAGCTTCTTCTGCCCGGCGAGGTCCAGCAGACGGCCCGGGGTGCCGACCACGATGTCGACGCCCTTGGTGAGCGCCTCCACCTGCGGCTCGTACGCCCGGCCGCCGTAGACGGCGAGGACGCGCACGTTGCGCACCTTGCCGGCGGTCTGGAGGTCGTTGGTGACCTGGGTGCACAGCTCGCGGGTCGGGACGACGATCAGCGCCTGCGGGAAGTCGGTGAGCTGCTCGTCGGTGGCCCGGCCGGCGTCCACGTCGGCGCGCACGACGACCCGCTCGATCAGCGGGAGGCCGAAGCCGAGGGTCTTGCCGGTGCCGGTCTTGGCCTGGCCGATGACGTCGTGGCCGGTCAGCGCGACCGGGAGGGTCATCTCCTGGATGGGGAAGGGGTGGACGATGCCGACGGACTCGAGGGCCTCGGCGGTCTCCGGGAGGATCCCCAGTTCCCGGAACGTCGTCTTGATGGGTTCAGCGGTGGTGGACAGGGTGCTGCCTCTTCCGTTTTCGGAGGGGCCGAGAGCGAGCGGCGGGCGGGCAGCCGCGCGGCTGCGTACGGGCCTGGCGGCCCTGATGACAGCTGCGCGGACGCACAACCGCGCCGGTCCCTGCGGCCGGCCGGTGCGCGCTGCCCTGGTACGGGGCGCGTCGCCGGCGGCGTCGGGGAGGATTCCCGTGAGGGACCTGCGCGGGACCTCCGCCTCGGGGCGTGGTCTCGGCGGCCCTCGCTCGGCCACTGATGCGGTGCCAAGGCTTGAAGTCCAAGCCATGGTCGGAGCCGATCGGCTCTCCGACCGGGCATCCGCGTACGTGAGTACCCGTGCCTCCGGTGCGGACACGTCCGGTTGGACGGCGCCGCCACGGAGGGTTCGCGCGGGGCACCGAGACGGCGGTGACTCCATGCGAACACGACGGGCTCCGTACCACCATACAGTCAGGCGACGACTCGAACACGTGACGCGTCTGACATTGCCCCCGGCAACTGCCACCGGGGCGCGCGGTCCGGCCGGTCACCGGGGCGCGCCCGGGCGGCAGGCGGCGGGGCGGGACTAAGGTTGCGGGTCATGGACACCAGTGGTGAGACGCAGGACGGGGCGGCCGGCTCGATCGGGGACTGGGCCGCGTGCTCGGCCGACCCCGGCTACCGGGCGGCGGTGCTGGACCTGCTCGGCGCGCTCGCGTACGGCGAGCTGAGCGCCTTCGAGCGGCTCGCCGAGGACGCCAAGCTGGCGCCCGACCTCGCCGACAAGGCGGCGCTGGCCCGGATGGCCTCCGCGGAGTTCCAGCACTACCAGCGGCTGCACGACCGGCTCGCCGAGATCGGCGCCGACCCGCAGGAGGCGATGCGGCCGTTCGTCGAGCCGCTGGAGCTGTTCCACCGGATGACGGCGCCCTCGGACTGGCTGGAGGGCCTGGTCAAGGCCTACGTCGGCGACGCCATCGCGACCGACTTCTACCGCGAGGTGGCCGTCCGGCTGGACGACGACACCCGCGACCTGGTGCTGAGCGTGATGTCCGACACCGGCCACGCCCAGTTCGCGGTCGACAAGGTCCGCCAGGCGATCGAGGCCGACCCGCGGGCCGGCGGCCGGCTCGCACTGTGGGGCCGGCGGCTGATGGGCGAGGCGCTCAGCCAGGCCCAGCGGGTGGTCGCCGAGCGCGACGCGCTGTCCAACCTGCTGGTCGGCGGCGTCCGGGTACAGGGCTTCGACCTGGTCGAGGTCGGCAAGATGTTCAACCGGATCACCGAGGCGCACACCCGGCGGATGGCCGTTCTCGGCCTCGCCTCCTGACCGTCCCGGCTGACCGTTCCGGCCCGGGGCGCTCCCCGGGGCTCAGGCCGCCCGGTGCCGCCGTGCCGCGCGGTGGGTGCCGTGCCGGTGCGGGTGGTGCCGGTGCGCCGGGGAGCGCCCGGCGGCGAGGTCCGGCCGGGCCAGCAGCGAGGTGAGCACGCCCGCGGCCACCGCGGCGGCCGCGACGGACACCGCCGGCTGGCGCCCGTCCACGCTGAAGTGCGCGACCAGCCCGCCGACCAGGGCCGCCGCCAGCGCGGTGCCGAGCGTCAGGGCCGGGGCGGCCCGGAAGTACCCGGGCAGAGCCAGCAGGGCGGCGGCGCCCGTGACCAGGCCGACGAGGGCGAAGGCGATCGACTCGACCAGCAAGGCTGCCTCCCGGGGGAACGGGCGTGCGGCACCGGCGCCGCACCCTCGCCGTACCCCGCCCCGCCGGGCCGTACACACCCGGGCCGCGCGCACGAGGCCGTACACACGACGGTGCCCCGCTCCCTCACGGGAACGGGGCACCGGACGATCCTGTGCGGCGACGCCTCAGGCGGTGCCGAAGCCGACCTTGCGGGCGGCCGGCTCGCCGATCTCCACGTACGCCAGGCGCTCGGCCGGGACGATGATGCGACGGCCGTGCTCGTCGGACAGCGCGAAGATCTTCTCCGGGCCCTCCAGCGCCTTCGCGACCGCGCTCTGGACCTCATCGGCAGTCTGCGAGCTCTCGACCACGATCTCGCGCGGCGCGTTCTGCACGCCGATCTTGACCTCCACGGCTTCCGTCCCTCCGGGGTTGCAGCCTCCACGCACGGGCACCGGACCGCCTGGGACAAGCGTTCGCGGCGACCGCGCCGTACGGCTTCACCATAGAGCACCGGATCCCCGGCCCGGCGAAGGACGGTGGATCAGCCCTGGTGGGCGGTGCCCTCGGCGCCCGGCTCGCCCGCGTGCATCGGGAAGCCCTTCAGACCGCGCCAGGACAGGCTGGCGACCAGCCGGACCGCCTCGTCGCGGGGGATCTCCAGGCCCTGGGAGAGCCAGTACCGGGCGGTGATCTGGGCCAGGCCGCAGACCCCGGCGGCGAGCAGCTTGGACTCCGCCTCGGGCAGGTCGGTGTCCTCCTGGATGACCTTGCTGACCAGCGTGGCGCTAGCCTCGGAGGCCCGCTCGACCCGCTCGCGCACGGCCGGCTCGTTGGTCAGGTCCGACTCGAAGACCAGCCGGAAGGCGCCGGACTCGCTGGAGACGTAGTTGAAGTACGCCTCCATCGTGTTGGCCACCCGCTGCTTGTTGTCGGTCGTCGCCGACAGCGCCTCGCGGGTCGACTCGACCAGGGCGTCGCAGTGCTTGTCCAGCAGGGCCAGGTAGAGCTCCAGCTTCCCGGGGAAGTGCTGGTAGAGCACCGGCTTGCTCACCCCGGCGCGGTCGGCGATGTCGTCCATGGCGGCCGAGTGGTAGCCCTGCGCGACGAACACCTCCTGGGCGGCACCGAGCAGCTGTTCACGGCGGGCGCTTCGCGGCAGGCGGGCACCGCGCGGGCGCTCCTGCGCCTCCTGGATGGCCGTCACGGCGCTCCTCACTTCGGGGTCTGTTCGCGGCTGGCGAGATGGCCGATTCTACTTTTCGGTAACCGCGCCCGCGTTCGGCGAAGGCGAGAAAAGACGATCGGCCTGTTGTCAGGAGCCCACAATACGGCGCTGACCTCGGCCTCGGCAGTGCCGGGACGGAGGCGGCCGACGGCCGGACCGCCCCGGTGCTCCCGGGGCGGGGCTCACTACCATCGTCCACCATGAGCAGCGCTGAGCAGCAGGTACGTACGGTCGAGGTCCCCGGCGCGGTGCTCGCGGTGCACCGCCCCGCCGCCGGCTGCGCCGCAGACGGCGACGCCGACGTTCGTGAGCCCGGGCTCTTCGTGCACGGCCTGGGCGGCTCGGCCGCCAACTGGGAGGCCCTGATGGAGCGGCTCTCCGGGCAGATCGACGGCGAGGCCGTGGACCTGCCCGGCTTCGGCCGCTCCCACCCGCCGACCGACGGCAACCTCACCGTCTCCGGCCACGTCCGCGCGGTGATCGGCTACCTGGAGGCCTCCGGCCGGGGCCCGGTCCACCTGTTCGGCAACTCGCTGGGCGGCGCGGTCTCCGTCCGCCTGGCGGCCCTGCGCCCCGACCTGGTGCGCAGCCTCACCCTCGTCTCCCCGGCGCTGCCCGAGCTGCCCCCGCAGCGCTCCGCCTGGCCGACCGGCCTGCTCGCGGTGCCCGGGGTGCCCGCGGTGCTGCGCCGGCTGTCCGCGGGCGGCCGCGACGCCGAGGCGGCCACTGCCGACCTGCTGCGGCTGGTCTACGGAGACCCGGAGGGCCTGAGCCCGCAGGCCCGGGCCCAGGCGGTGGCCGAGTACCGGCGCCGGCTGGAGGTGCCGCACGCGATGCAGGCGCTGGTCGGCTCGGCCCGCGGCATCGTCTCGGCGTACACCGAGCGCGGCGACCAGGCGCTGTGGCGGCAGGCCGAGCGGGTCGCGGCGCCGGTGCTGCTGGTGTACGGGCTGCGCGACAAGCTGGTCGCCTACCGCTCGGCCCGCCGCGCCTGCGCGGCGTTCGCGGACGCCCGGCTGCTGGTGCTGCCGGAGTCCGGGCACGTGGCGATGATGGAGCACCCCGAGGAGGTCGCCCGCGCGGTGCGGGAGCTGATCGCGCGCACCGCCCGCTGAGCGCGCACCGCCCGCTGAGCGCGCACCGCCCGCTGAGCGCGCGGCCTCGGCCGGTCGCGCGGGCGGCCGCGCATACCGCCCGGTAACGGTCCCGTTCGGGTCGAGGTCACTGCGGTTCACTCGATCAGGTGGCAGGCAGGCATGTGACCGATGGATCGGCGGGGGCCGGTCCTACCTTTCTGCTGTCGGACCGAACAGGTGTGGGGGAGTCGCGGCCGCCGGAGGAACCGGGGCGGCCGCGGCCGAGGAGTCCCGGCGGGTCGGGCCCGACCGCCGGAGCGGGCGGGTGCCCGGGGGAACGGAACGCGGCGCGTCCGCGACCGGGCCGCCGGTGGGCCGCACCGAGGCACCGCGGCGCCCCGGGCCCGGCCGGTCCCCCGGCCCCGACCGTCCCCGCCGCCGTGCGGGGAGCGCCCCGGGCGACCGTCCGGGCCGCCCGGAAACCCGTCGATCCGTCCGCGATCCCGCCCAGCGAATCCGCTCTGCCCTGGAGGTCTCCCGTGCGCGTTGCCCTGCTCACCGAGGGTGCCCGGCCGCATCCCCAGCGTGGTACCGGAGACTGGTGCGACCGGCTGGCCGAGGGCCTGCCGGAACACGACTTCGAGCGGTACCCGCTCACCGGCCCGGACGGCCCGGACGGCCCGGACGGCCTGGTCCGTGCCGGACGGCGCCCCGGCGCGCTGCGCAGACGCGGGTACGCCGGGGCGTACGAACACCTGCTGCGGGCACTGGTGCTGCCCGGGGAGCGGGCCGGCTTCGGGCCCGGGCTGTACCGGCTGGCGGCGCTCGCCCGGGAGGACGGCGCGCTGCCCGCCTTCCTCTCCTCCTCGCACGCCCGCCGGGTGCTGGAACGGACCTGGCGGCTGCCCGGCGCGGACACCCCGGCCGGGCGGCCGCTGGTGTGCGACGTGCTGGCCGCGGCGGACGGGCTGGAGCGGTGCCTGCGCCCGCTGTCCGCGCCCTGGTACGGCACCGGCCCCGGCGGCCTCGGCGCGGCCGACCTGTGCCACGTGGTCGGCGGCGGACCGGCCGCGCTGCCCGCCCTGGTGGCCCGGCAGCTGCACGGGGTGCCGTTCGTGGTCACCGAACACGGCCCGCACCTGCGCGAGCGGTACCTCGGCCACGGCGGGGCGCCGGACCGGTGGCCGGCGCGCGCCCTGCTGCTGTCCTTCTTCCGCGCGCTCACCGAGGAGACCTACCGGCAGGCCGCGATACTCACCCCCGGCAGTGCCCACGACCAGCAGTGGCAGCGCCGCTGCGGCGCCGATCCGGCCCGGACCCGGGTGGTGCACGAGGGCACGCCGGCGGTGCTCCGCCCGGCCGCCGGGCCGGAGCCCGCGGCGCCGACCCTGGTGTGGGTGGGCGCGCTGGAGCCGGGCCGGGACCTGCGGCTCGCCCTGCACGCCTTCGCCCGGGTCCGCGCCGAACTGCCCGGCGCCCGGCTGCTGGTGTACGGCGAGGAGGCGGCGCCCGGCCACCGGGCGGCCTGCGCGGCGGTGGCCGAGCGGTTGGCCGTGGCCCCGGCGGTGGACTTCGCCGGGCGGCCCGAATCGCTCGCCGCGGCCTGGGAGTCGGGCACGGTGGCGGTCTTCCCGGGGCTCTCCCAGCGCAGCCCCCGGCTGCTCGTGGACGCGCTGCTCAGCGGCCGGGCAGTGGTCTCCACCGATGTCGGGGTGGCCCGCGAGGTGGTCGGGCCGGCCGGGCTGCTGGTGCCCGCCCGCGACCCGCGCGCCCTGGCCGGCGCCTGCCTGGCGCTGCTGCGCGACGAGGAGCGGCGCGGCCGGCTCGGACTGGCCGGGCGGCTGCGCGCGCAGGAACGCTTCGGCGTGGAGCCGGTGATCGACGCCTTCCGGGACATCTACCTCGAACTGGTCTCGCAGTACCCGGCCTTTCCCGGTGGCGGCGGGGGCGGGCCGGCGCCGCGCCCCTTCGCCCGCCCCGCCGAGTACTGGCTGGCCGGCGGCGTGCGCGAGCCGGCCGGGCGGCGGCCGGCCGAGCTCGCGGAGGCCCGCTGATGCCCGGCGCGGACCCGGTGCGCGAGGTGATGGCGGAGCACCGGGAGCTGTGCGAGCGCGCCGTCGACCCGCTGGAGATCGCCGCCGGACTGGAGGAGGCCGGGCTCGGCCCGGACGCCGCCGCCCGCTGCCGGCACGCCGACCTGTTCGCGCTGGCCGAGGAGCTGTACGCCAGGGTGCCCCGCCGCCCGCCGGCGCCCGGCCGGGAGGAGCCGCCGTCCGGCCGGGCCGCCGCCCGGGCCGCGCTGACCGCCGCCGCGCTGGCCGCGTTGCCTTGCGCGGGGGCGGCCGCGCTCGGCCCGCGCTGGCCGGTGCTGCTGTGCGCCGCCGTCCCGCTGGTGCTGCTGCCCGCGCTGACCGCACCGCCCCCGGCCGGGCCCGGCCCGCGGTGCGCCGCGGCCGTCCGCCCGCCGTGCGGCCCGGGGCCGGAGCCGGCGCCCCGACCGCGCCCCGGCTCCCGGCCGCGCCCGGCGGCGCTGGGCCACGGGCTGGGCCTGGCCGCGCTGCTGCTGCTCGCGCCGGCCGCGTCGGGCGGGGACCGTCCGACGCGCGTCGCGCTGGTGCTGGCGGCGGCGGTGTCGGTGGGGGCGGCCGAGGGGGCGGCCCGCTGGTACCGGCGGGCCGCCCGGGGCCACCTGGGCGCGGCGGGCACCCTGGCCGAGTTCCGGGCCCGGATGCGCCCGGTGCTGCCGGTCGCGCTGGCCCTGCACCTGGCGGTGCTCGGGGGGTTGAGCTTCGCCGCGCTGGCGGTGCTGGCCGTGGTCGCCCCGCGCCCCGGGCCGGGCCACGGCGGCGGGCTGCTGCACCTGGCGGCCGAGCGGGCCGGACCCGCCGCGTGGGCGGCGCAGGGCGTGCTGGGCCTGCTGCTGGTGCTGCCGGTGCTGCTGGCGCGGTGCGGCCGGACGGCGGCCGCCGCGGCGGGGGCGTCGGCGGGGGCCGTGGCGGTGCTCGGGCCGCTCGCCCTGGGGCGCTCCGCCCCGGAGGCGTGGCTGCTCGGCGGCGGCACCGTCGCGGTGGCGCTGCTGGCGTACGCCGGGGCGGCGCTCGGCCGGGCCGGCACGCACCGCTGAGCACCGTCCGCCGACCGCCGCCGCCGGCGGTTCCCGTTCGACTGCTGTTGGGGCCCGGTTCACGGTCCCCGCTCTCGTCCCGTTCGTTGAACTTCGTTGAATTCGGTCCGCCAGGTCGTCCCGAGCTGGCTTCGTGGAAGGACGCCCCCGATGAGGGTGCTGCTGCTGGGCGCCGACGGCTTCATCGGCCGCCGGGTCACCGATCGTCTGCTGATGGACCAGGAGTTGCAGGTGACGGTGCTCGGCCGGCGCGACTCGGCCGACATCCGCTTCGACCTGACCACCGGGAGCCCGGGCGCGCTGGCCCGGTTCCTGGACGCGGTCGCGCCGCAGGTGGTGATCAACTGCGCGGGCGCCACCTACGGCAGCTCGCGCACCCTGATCCGGTCGAACACGCTGGCCGTCGCGACGGTCTGCGAGGCCATCAGGCGCAGCCGGGAACCGGCCCGGCTGGTGCACGTCGGCTCGGCCGCCGAGTACGGGCCGGTGCCCGGCGGGGTGCCGGTGTCCGAGCAGGCCGAGCCGCGGCCGGTCGGCCCGTACGGGGTGTCCAAGCTGGCCGGGACGGAGCTGGTGCTGGCCTCCGGGCTGGACGCCGCGGTGCTGAGGGTGTTCGACGTGGTGGGCCCGGGGGCGCCGACCGCCTCGCTGTTCGGGCGGCTGGCCGAGGGCCTGCGGCGGGCGCTGGAGCGGGACGAGCACCAGGTGCGGATGCCGGACCTGTCCGGATACCGGGATTTCGTGGACGTGCGGGACGTCGCCCGGGCCATCCAGGCGGCCGCGGTGTCGGCCGCCACCGGGGTGGTCAACATCGGCAGCGGGCACGCCGTCCGGGCCCGGGACGCGGCCCAGCTGCTGGTGCGGGCCTCGGGCTTCGAGGGGCAGATCGTCGAGGAGAACCGGCCGGTCCTGCTGCCCGCGCAGGCGGCCGGGGCGGGCGGCGAGCACCCGCACGGCCACCACCTGCCCGGGCACCGCCCGGAGGGGCACCGGCCGGAGGGCCGGCCGGCGCCGGGCGAGCCGGTGCCGTGGCGGCAGGCGGACGTGCGCACCGCCAGGGACCGTCTCGGATGGCGGACGCAGGTGCCGCTGGAGGAGTCGCTGGGCGACGTCTGGCTGGAGACGGCCTGCCGGGTGTGAGCGTGCCGCCGTACGCCCCGGGCCCGTCATCCACGGGCCCGGGGCGGCATTCCGGGCCCCGCCGCGGGTTCCACGATCCGACGCCGCCCGTCTCGCCCATCGGACGGGCTGTCTCGGAATACCGAGGGGGCGTGACACTGTTGGCCTAGAGAGCCACCCCAGTGGCGGAGCAACAACCCCGCACCGAGGCTGGCCCTGGCCACCCGAACAAGACCCATCGGAGTCCCCGTGTCGTTGCCACCCCTGGTCGAGCCGGCCGACGAGCTCACCGTTGACGAGGTCCGCCGGTACTCCCGCCACCTGATCATCCCGGACGTGGGCATGGCGGGGCAGAAGCGGCTGAAGAACGCCAAGGTGCTGTGCGTCGGCGCCGGTGGCCTCGGCTCGCCGGCCCTGCTCTACCTGGCCGCCGCCGGTGTCGGCACGCTGGGCATCGTCGAGTTCGACGTGGTCGACGAGTCCAACCTGCAGCGCCAGGTGATCCACGGTCAGTCGGACATCGGCCGCTCCAAGGCGGAGTCGGCCCGCGACTCCGTCAAGGAGATCAACCCGTACGTCGACGTGGTGCTGCACCAGGAGCGCCTCGACAACTCCAACGTCATGGAGATCTTCTCCGGCTACGACCTGATCGTGGACGGCACCGACAACTTCGCCACCCGCTACCTGGTGAACGACGCCGCGGTGCTGCTCGGCAAGCCGTACGTGTGGGGCTCGATCTACCGCTTCGACGGCCAGGCCAGCGTGTTCTGGGCCGAGCACGGCCCCTGCTACCGCTGCCTCTACCCGGAGGCCCCGCCGCCGGGCATGGTCCCCTCCTGCGCCGAGGGCGGCGTGCTGGGCGTGCTGTGCGCGTCCATCGGCTCGATCCAGGTCAACGAGGCGATCAAGCTGCTGGCCGGCATCGGTGACCCGCTGGTCGGCCGGCTGATGATCTACGACGCCCTGGAGATGAACTACCGCCAGGTGAAGGTCCGCAAGGACCCGAACTGCGCCGTCTGCGGCGAGAACCCGACGGTCACCGAGCTGATCGACTACGAGGCCTTCTGCGGCGTCGTGTCGGAGGAGGCGCAGGCCGCCGCCGCCGGTTCGACCATCACCTCGCAGCAGCTGAAGCAGTGGCAGGACGACAAGGAGGACATCTACCTCATCGACGTCCGCGAGCCCGGCGAGTACGAGATCGTCAACATCCCCGGCGCGGTGCTGATCCCGAAGAACGAGTTCCTGATGGGCGACGCGCTGGAGAAGCTGCCGCAGGACAGGAAGATCGTGCTGCACTGCAAGTCGGGCGTGCGCTCGGCCGAGGTGCTGGCCGTGGTGAAGGCCGCCGGCTTCGGCAACGCCGTGCACCTGGGCGGCGGCGTGCTCGGCTGGGTGAACCAGATCGAGCCGCACAAGCCGGTCTACTAGAGCACCGGCACGTAGAGCACCGACGCAGGAGGGCCCGCCGCAACCGGCGGGCCCTCCTCGCGTTCTCCGGGTGCCCGGGCGGCTCAGAGCGCGTTCTTGCGCTGGAGCACGTTGTAGGCGATCCAGCCGGGGATCACCGGCAGCCAGAAGGTGAGCGCCCGGTAGAGGAAGACGGCCGGGGTGGCGACCGCGGGGGAGACGTCCGCGACGGTCAGGGCGCCGATCAGGGCGACCTCGACCGGGCCGATGCCGCCCGGCGTGGGGATCGCCGACCCGGCCGCGTTGGCGGTCAGGAAGACCACCGCGACGGCCGAGAAGCTGACGTCGCCGCCGAAGGCCTGCACCGAGAAGTCCAGGCAGGCGGTGAACGAGAGGGTCAGCAGCAGGATGCCGCCGAAGCCGGTGACCAGCTTGCTGGGCGTCTGCATCAGGTCGAGCATCCGCGGCACCACGCCGAAGAACAGCGAGCGCAGCCGCCCCAGCACGAACCGGCGCAGCGGTGCCACGGCGGCCACCACCAGGGCCAGCACGGCGGCGGTCAGCACGCCGATGATCACCGCGCGGGAGGCGGAGAGGTCCCCGTTGGTCTGGCTGCCGGTGATCAGGCCGAAGCTGAACAGCAGCAGCAGGTGCCCGGCCAGGCCGGCCAGCTGGGAGGCGCCGACCGAGGCCACCGCCTGCCCCGAGCGGATGCCGGCCTTCTGCAGGTAGCGGGTGTTGAGCGCGATGCCGCCGATCGCGGCGGGGGCGACCAGCTTGACGAAGGAACCGGCCAGCTGGGCGGCGACGGTGCGCCGGAACGGCAGCCGCTCGGGGACGAAGCCGGTCAGGCTCATCGAGGCGGCCACGTAGCTGAAGGCGGCGGCGAGCAGCGCGGCCGCGGCCCAGGCCCAGTTCATCTGGGAGAGCTTCAGCTGGGCCGGCTTGATGGTGGTCAGGGCCAGGTAGGCGGCGAAGGTGAGCGCGATCACCATGATCAGCGTCTTCGGCTTCAGCCGTTCCAGCTTGGCCGGGGCCATCGGGGCCTCGGGGGCGATCTGCAGGATCTGGCCGCGGATGCGGCTCAGCAGGTCCTCCCCGGCCGCCGCGATGTCCTCCTCGGCCTGCTGCTGGGTGCGCTCGCCGGCCGCGACCTGCTCCAGCGCCCTGGCCCGGGCGGCGGCCTTGCGCTCCTTGGTGAGCTTGGCGAGGTCGACCCGGGTCGAGCGGCTCATCCCGACCGGCTGGAGCAGCGGCAGCGCCTGGGCCACCCGCTCGGCGCCGAGCACCGCGTTGGCGGTGGCGACGGCGCGTTCCGGGCCGATCCGCAGCGCGAAGGTGGTGAGCAGCTGGGCGACGTCGATCCGCAGGGTCAGGTCGGTGGCGGCGATGTCGCCGCCGGAGAGGTTGACCAGGCAGCCGCTGCGCCCGTCCACCACCAGCAGCGACTCGCCGGTGAGCCGGCGGTGGGCGATCCGGCGCTCGTGCAGGGCGGCCACCGACTGCCAGATCGAGGCCATCACCGGATCGGTGACCTCCTCGTCGGCCAGTTCGTCCAGGGTGCGGCCCTCGACGTTCTCGTACACCAGGATCGCGGCGTCCGGACCGAGCTCGGAGGTGGCGACCAGCTGCGGCGCGCGGGCGCCCGAGGCGGCCGCCGCGTACGCGATCAGGGCCTCCTGCTCCAGCGCCTGGCGCAGCGACTGGGGGCTGCGGCGCACCGCGACCGAGCGCAGCCGCAGCCGCCGCCAGGCCCGGTAGAAGAAGCCGGAGGCCTGCTGCTCGCGGTCGATGATGTGCACGTCCAGCGGGGGGCCGCCCTGCTGGGTGACGTGGTAGCGGCGGGTGCCGCCGGGGGCGTCGGGGGCGCGCACGGCGCCGGCCGGGGTGAAGCCGACCTTGCGCAGGCCGATCATCAGGTGCTGGCCGGTGGGCCGGATGTTGGGGGAGCCGATCGCGTACAGCGTGCCGTAGGCGACGGACCAGCCGATCAGCACGGTGAGCAGCAGCGACAGCGGGGTGGTGTAGCCGCCGAGCAGCTCGGTGACCCCGCTGAAGACCACCACCACCCACAGGGCGACCCGCCAGCGCGGTCTGCTCGACATGCCGACGGCGGTCATGTAGGCGATCACCGGGGCGAGGTAGCCGTGCACCGGGTCGGTGAGGGTGCCGTTGCTGTCCAGCGGCAGCCTGGTCAGGGCGTCCCGGGTGTGCTCGGAGGCGCCCTCGGCCACCCACCAGTCGATGCCGAGCGAGACGCCGTACGCCAGCACCGAGGCGAGCACGCCGTCGGCGACCCGCAGGCCGTCGCGTTTGATCAGCCGTTCGACCGCGAAGGCCAGCGGCACGGCGAGCACCGCGACGCTGGAGAGCAGGCCGGTGATGGTGGAGAACACCGCGGAGAAGTGCGGCGCGTTGGAGGCGATGTCCTGCTCGATGCCGGTGGTGGTCCCGGTGGCGATGCCGGCCAGGACGAAGACCGCGACCAGCCCGAGGACGCCGGCCAGGAAGCGGATCAGGTCGGACGGGCGGTGCGCGCGGGCGGCGAGCAGCGGCTCGTCGACGTCCAGGTGCGCGGCCTCGTCCAGCGGGTCGGGGTCCCCGGGCGGGGCCGTGGGGCCCGCCGGGGCCGGCGGGCCGGGGTCGGCCGGTTCCGGGGCGGCGGTCTCCGGGGCCGCGGGTTCCGGGGCCGCGGCGTTGTCGGCCGGGGGCGGGCCGGGCTGTCCGGGGGGCTTCGCGGGTACGGGGGTCTTGATCGTCCGGTCCTTGATCAGGGAGACTTCCGGCGTCGGCCCCGGTTCGGGCCGGCCTTCGCTCCCGCTCCCGGGCGGCGACGGCACGGCGGCAGCGGACTCGTCGGAGTCCTTGTCCACGCCCACGTCAGCCGTCCCGGTCATCTGGTCTTGTCCTCGTATCACCACTCACCGCCCCGGAAGATGGTGGCATGCCCCGGCCTCCCGTGCGGGACAGGGGGCGGATCGGGCGCGGCGGATCGTTCGCACGGCGCCGCGAGCGCGCCCCTGTAGGGAAGGATGCCGCAGGTGACGGACGCAACACACGACAGCCCTCCGGACGCCCTGCCGCCGTTCGCCGAACTGGTGCTCGACCTGACCGAGCGGATTCCACCCGGCCGGGTGATGACCTACGGCGACGTCGCCGAGTACCTCGGCCAGGGCGGCCCCCGACAGGTCGGCCGGGTGATGGCCCTGTACGGCGGCTCGGTGCCCTGGTGGCGGGTGATCCGCGCCGACGGCCGGCTGCTGCCCGGGCACGAGCAGCGCGCCCTCGCCCACTACGGCGACGAGGGCACCCCGCTGCGCGAACTCGCCGACCCGCCCCGGGTCGACCTCCGGCGGGCCCGCTGGGACGGGGACGAAAGTCCCTGAAACCCGCACCCGGACGGGAATGACGGGGCAGGATCGTAGGCTCGATGCGGGCGGACCCTCCGCGGGCCCGCCCCCGCCGTGCCCCGCCCGCCCCACCGTTCGACCCCAGGACCGAGTTCGTGACCTCCCCCTACCGGCTCGTGCGCAGCCCGCTCGTCCAGCCGGAACCCCCCGTGCTGGACGACTACCAGCGCGCCGTGGTCGAGCACGCCGGCGGCCCGCTGCTGGTGCTGGCCGGGCCCGGCACCGGCAAGACCACCACCCTGGTCGAGGCCGTCGCCCGGCGGATCGAGGACGGCACCGACCCCGAGCGGATCCTCGTCCTCACCTTCAGCCGCAAGGCCGCGACGGAACTGCGCGACCGGATGTCCGGCCGGCTCGGCAGCTCCGCCGCCGCCCCGCAGGCCACCACCTTCCACTCGTTCTGCTACGCCCTGCTGCGCGCCCACCAGGACCCGCAGGACTACGCCGAACCGCTGCGGCTGCTCTCCGGCCCCGAGCAGGACGTCATGGTCCGCGAGCTGCTGGCCGGCGGCGCCGAGGACGCCAAGCACGGCAGGTCCCGCATCGAATGGCCACTGGACCTGAGGGCCTGCCTGACCACCCGCGGCTTCGCCGACGAGGTCCGCGCCGTCCTCGCCCGCAGCCGCGAACTCGGCCTCGGAGAGGCCGAACTGGAGCGCTTCGCCCAGGGCGTCCAGCGCCCCGACTGGGCCGCCGCCGCCCACTTCCTGGCCGACTACCTCGACGTGCTCGACCTGCGCGGCGTCCTCGACTACGCCGAACTCGTCCACCGCGCCGTCCTGCTCGCCGAACGCCCCGAGGTCGGCGAACAGCTGCGCCGGCGCTACGAGGTCGTCTTCGTCGACGAGTACCAGGACACCGACCCCTCCCAGGTCCGGCTGCTGCGCCAGCTGGCCGGCGGCGGGCGCGACCTGGTCGCCGTCGGCGACCCGGACCAGTCGATCTACGCCTTCCGCGGCGCCGACATCAACGGCATCCTCGACTTCCCGCAGACCTTCCGGCAGACCGACGGCAGCCCCGCCGAGGTCAAGGTGCTGCGGGTCTCCCGCCGCTCCGGCGCCGTCCTGCTCGCCGCCTCCCGGGAACTCGCCCGCCGGATGCCGATGGGCCGGCTGCCCGCCGACAAGCTCGCCCAGCACCGCGCCCTGCTGCCCTCCCGCGAGGGCGGCACCGTCGAGGTCTACACCTACCCGACCCCCGGCGCCGAACTGGACTCGATCGCCGACCTGCTGCGCCGCGCCCACCTGGAGGACGGCGTGCCCTGGGGCGAGATGGCCGTGCTCGTACGGGCCGGCGCCCGCTCCATCCCCGGCGTGCGGCGGGCGCTCGGCGCCGCCGGCGTCCCCCTGGAGATCGACGGCGACGACCTGCCGCTGCGCGAGGAGCCCGCCGTCGCCCAGCTGCTGCTCGCCCTGCGGGTCTGCGCCGACCAGGCCGCCCGGGACAAGCAGGGCGACCCGGACACCCCGGACCCGCTCACCACCGAACTGGCGCACGCCCTGCTCACCGGGCCGCTCGGCGGCCTCGACGGCTCCGACCTGCGCCGCCTCGGCCGCGCCCTGCGCGAGGAGGAACGCGCCGCCCTGCGCGCCGACGGACACCCCGCCGCCGCCCCGCGCCCGGCCGGCGAACTGATCCGCGAGGCCCTCGCCGAACCCGAGCGGCTCGTCGCCCTCGACCCCGCGCACGCCCGCCGTGCCCGTGACCTCGGCACCCTGCTGCGCAAGGTCCGCGAGCTGCTGGCCGGGGGCTGCACCGCCGAGGAGGCGCTCTGGGAGCTGTGGGACGGCAGCCGCCGCTGGCGCGAGCGCCTGGAACGGGCCGCCCTGCGCGGCGGAGCGGCCGGCCGCAACGCAGACCGCGACCTGGACGCCCTGTGCGCCCTGTTCGAGACCGCCGCCCGCGCCGAGGAACAGGTCACCGGCCACCGCAGCGCCCTGGACCTGCTCGCCGAACTCGAAGCCCAGGACATCGCCGCCGACACCCTCACCGTCCGGGCCGTGCGCCCCGAGGCCGTCCGGCTGATGACCGCCCACCGCTCCAAGGGCCTGGAGTGGCGCCTGGTCGTGGTGGCCGGCGTCCAGGACGGCCTCTGGCCCGACCTGCGCCGCCGCGGCTCCCTCCTGGAGGCCGACCGGATCGGCCGCGACGGCCTCGCCGAACCGCTCTCCCCGGGCGCCCTGCTCGGTGAGGAGCGCCGGCTCTTCTACGTGGCCGCGACCCGGGCCAGGGAGCGGCTGATCGTCACCGCGGTCAAGGCCCCCGCCGACGACGGCGACGAGCCCTCCCGCTTCCTGCGCGAGCTCTACCGCGAGGACGTCGACCCCAGGACCGGGCGGACCGTCCGCCGCACCCCGCCGGTCACCGTCGAGGACGTCACCCACCGCCCGCGCCGCCCGCTGTCCGTCGCCGCCCTCGTCGCCGAACTGCGCGCCGTCACCGTCGACCCCGCCCGCTCGCCCGAACTGCGCCGCGCCGCCGCCGAACGGCTCGCCACCCTCGCCGCCGCCACCGACGAGGACGGACTGCCGCTGGTGCCCGCCGCCCGGCCCGAACGCTGGTGGGGCCTGGACGACCCGACCAGCGCCCCCGAACCGCTGCGCAGCGCCGACGCGCCGGTCCGGCTGTCCGGCAGCGGGCTGGAACAGCTGGAGAGCTGCTCCCTGCAGTGGTTCCTGGACAAGGAGGTCAAGGCGCGCGGCGCGGGCTCGGCTGCCCAGGGCTTCGGCAACGTGGTGCACGCCCTCGCCGACGAGGTCGGCTCCGGCCGCACCCCCGCCGACCTGGCCGTGCTCATGGAGCGGCTGGACACCGTCTGGGACGCGCTGGCCTTCGACGCGCCCTGGAAGTCCCAGCAGGAGAAGACCGAGGCCCGCTCCGCCCTGGAGCGCTTCCTCAACTGGCACGTCCTGGAGCGCGGCCGGGACCTCGTCGCCACCGAGCACGGCTTCGACGTCACCCTCGACGTCGGCGGCGTCTCGGTGCGCATCCGCGGCTCGATGGACCGGGTGGAGAAGGACGCGGCCGGGCGCGCCTACGTGGTCGACTTCAAGACCGGCAAGCAGATACCCACCGACAAGTCGCTGCCCGAGCACAAGCAGCTCGCCGTCTACCAGCTCGCCGTCCGGGCCGGCGCCCTGAACGAGCTGCCCGGCTTCACCGGTCACCCGCCGGACACCGGCGGCGCCGAACTCGTCCACCTGCGCGAGCCCGCCGCCAAGGCCGCCCAGGACGCGCCCAAGGTGCAGCGCCAGGAGCCGCCGGAGGGCGAGCCCTGGATCGAGAACCTGCTCGCCGAGGCGGCCGGGAAGGTGCTCGCCGAGCGCTTCGTCCCGCAGACCGGCGGCGGCTGCGACCGCTGCGCCTTCCGCCGCAGCTGCTCCGCCCAGCGCGACGGGGCGCAGCTGGTCGAGTAGCGGCCGGGCGGCGGCGGGGCGGAGCTTGTCCGTCGCTCCGGTTACCGTTGCGTGGTGACCGCCGTGCTCAGCCATCCCGACCAGCTCAAGGAGCTGCTGGGGATCCCGTTCAACCGGGAGCAGATGGCGGCCATCGGCGCCCCCCTGGAACCGGCCGTGATCGTGGCCGGCGCCGGCTCCGGCAAGACCACCGTGATGGCCGCCCGGGTGGTCTGGCTGGTCGGCTCCGGAGCCGTACGGCCCGAGGAGGTGCTCGGCCTCACCTTCACCAACAAGGCCGCCGGCGAGCTCTCCGAACGGGTGCGCCACTCCCTCCTGAGGGCCGGGGCGATCGACCGGGACGCCGCCGAGCCGCTCGGCGACCCGGAGATCTCCACCTACCACGCCTTCGCCGGCCGCCTGCTCAAGGAGCACGGCCTGCGGATCGGCATCGAGCCGGACGTGCGGCTGCTCGCCGACGCCACCCGCTTCCAGCTCGCCGCCAAGGTCCTGCGCACCGCCCGCGGCCCCTTCCCCGCCCTCACCGGCACCTTCGCCAACCTCGTCGCCGACCTCACCGCGCTGGACGGCGAGCTCGCCGAGCACCTGGTCGAACCGCAGACCCTGCGCGCGTTCGACGAGGAGCTGCTGGACACCCTCGCCACCGCCAAGCTGACCAACGACGACCTGCGGGCCGTCCCGGCCACCGCCCGGGCCCGGCTGGAGCTGCTGCGCCTGGTCGAGGACTACCGGCGCCGCAAGCGCTCCGCCGGGCTGATGGACTTCGGCGACCAGATCGCCGCCGCCGCCCGCCTCGCCCAGCAGCGCCCGGAGGTCGGCGAGCTGCTGCGCGGCCAGTTCAGGGTGGTGCTGCTGGACGAGTACCAGGACACCTCGGTCGCCCAGCGGCTGATGCTCGCCGGGCTCTTCGGCGCCCCCTCCGACGGCGCCCGCCCGGGCACCGGCAGCGGCCACCCGGTGACCGCCGTCGGCGACCCCTGCCAGGCGATCTACGGCTGGCGCGGCGCCTCGGTGGCCAACCTCGACGAGTTCCCCCGGCACTTCCCGAAGGCCGACGGCCGCCCCGCCGAGCGCTACGCGCTCAGCGAGAACCGCCGCAGCGGCGGCCGGCTGCTCGCCTTCGCCAACGAACTCGCCGCCCCGCTGCGGGAGATGCACGAGGGCGTGGAGGCGCTGCGCCCGGCCCCCGGCGCCGAGCGGGACGGCTACGTGCGCGCGGCGCTGCTGCCCACCCACGCCGAGGAGATCGACTGGCTGGCCGACTCGATCGCCCACCTGGTGCGCACCGGCACCGCGCCCGGCCGGATCGCCGTGCTGTGCCGCGGCGGGGCGGCCTTCCCGGACGTCCACGCCGCGCTGGTCGCCCGGGAGGTGCCGGTCGAGGTGGTGGGCCTCGGCGGGCTGCTGCAGCTGCCCGAGGTGGCCGACCTGGTGGCGGTCTGCGAGGTGCTGCAGGATCCGACGGCCAACGCCGCGCTGGTGCGCCTGCTGATCGGCCCGCGCTGGCGGATCGGCCCGCGCGACCTCGCGCTGCTCGGCCGCCGGGCCGCCGACCTGGTGCGCACCGACCGGCCCGAGGGCGTCGAGGCGCTGGCCGCGGCGGTCGCCGAGGCCGACCCGACCGAGGTGGTGTCGCTGGCCGACGCGGTGGAGACCTTCCTGGACTCCCCGTCCGGCGAGCAGGGGAAGCCGGACGAGCTGCCGTTCTCCGCCGAGGCGCGGGTGCGCTTCGCCCGGCTCGCCGCCGAGCTGCGCGAGCTGCGCCGCTCGCTGGCCGACCCGCTGATGGACGTGCTGCACCGGGTGCTGGCCGTCACCGGCCTGGAGGTCGAACTCGCCGCCTCCCCGCAGGCGCTGGCCGCCCGGCGGCGGGAGACCCTGCACGCCTTCCTGGACGTCGCCGCCTCCTTCGCCGACCTCGACGGCGATCCGGGCCTCGCCGCGTTCCTCGGCTTCCTGCGCGCCGCCCAGGAGTACGAGCGCGGCCTGGACAGCAGTCTGCCCGGCGGCGAGGACACCGTGAAGGTGCTCACCGCGCACAAGTCCAAGGGCCTGGAGTGGGACGTGGTGGCCGTCCCCGGCCTGGTGCGGGGCGCGTTCCCCTCGTCGAGCCCGCGCGAACGCTGGACGAGCACCAAGCGCGTGCTTCCGCACGCCCTGCGCGGCGACGCCGAAACTCTGCCCGACGTCCGCGGCGGGTGGAACGGGAAGTCGATGACGGCGTTCAAGAAGGAGCTCGCCGAGCACTCCGCCGTCGAGGAACTGCGCCTGGGCTACGTGGCGTTCACCCGCCCCCGGTCGCTGCTGCTGGCCTCCGGGCACTGGTGGGGGCCGAGCCAGAAGACCGTCCGCGGCCCGTCCGCCTTCCTGGAGCGGCTGCGCGAGCACTGCGAGCGGCCCGGCGCCGGCGAGGTCGAGCACTGGGCCGAGCAGCCGGAGAAGGGCGCCGAGAACCCGGCGCTGGCCGCCCCCGTCGAACGTCCCTGGCCGCTGCCGCTGGACCCGGCCGCCCAGCACGCCCGCCGCCGGGTCGCCGGGGTGGTGCGCTCGCGGGTGGCCGGGGCGCCCGCGCCCGATGCCGAGGAGATGGCCCCCGAGGACCAGCGTCAGGTCGCCTCCTGGGACCGCGACCTGACCGCGCTGCTGGGCGAGTTGGAGCGTTCCCGGCGCACCGCGCGGGACGTGCCGCTGCCCGCCGCGCTGTCCGCCACCCAGCTGCTGCGGCTGGCCGCCGACCCGGACGGCTTCGCGCACGAGCTGGCCCGTCCGATGCCGCGGCCCCCGCAGCCGGCGGCCCGGCGCGGCACCCGCTTCCACGCCTGGGTGCAGTCCCGGATCGAGCCGCTGCTACTGGTCGAGCCCGGTGCGCTGCCTGGGGCCGACGACGACGGCATCGAGGACGAGCAGGACCTGGAGCGGCTGAAGGAGGCGTTCCTGCGTACCCCGTACGCGCAGCGCAAGCCGTACCGGGTGGAGGCGCCGTTCCAGCTGGTGCTGGCGGGCCGGGTGGTGCGGGGCCGGATCGACGCCGTCTACCGGGAAGATGACACGTTGTCGGAATCCGGTGGTGCGTCACGCTACGAAGTGGTGGACTGGAAGACCCACCGGGAGGAGACCGCCGACCCGTTGCAGCTCGCGGTCTACCGGCTGGCCTGGGCCGAGCACGCGGGCGTCGATCCCGAGCAGGTCACGGCTTCGTTCCTGTACGTCCGCAGTGGCCGGATCGTCCGTCCGGTAGGACTTCCTGACCGAAAAGAGTTGGAACGGCTCCTGATCGGGAACAGTGACTATTGAGTCACACAGAGCATCCAAGTCATCACACCAGCGCCCGAAACCTGTGCGTCGTGCACGTTTCGCGCCTATTGTGGGGTCGGTAACCGGTCAACCCCCGTGCTCCGGCCGCCAGCGAGGCCCGTGTTCCCTAACCCTCAGTCATCGCCGCAGGTGCTCTCGGGCATCGGCGTCTTCTGCTGGAGAGACCGAAGTTGAGCGCGACCGGATGGATCAGAGAGCGGTTCGCCGGGCCGACCCAGGGGCCCGCCCCGCGCGCGACCGGCACCTGGCCGAGGACGGCACTGTCGCTGCCGTTCATCGGCATGGTGCTGATCGTCGCCCTCGACTACCTCAGTGGCACCGAGGTGACGGTCGAACCGGCCCTCACCGCCGTGCCCGCGCTGGCCGCCGTGGTCAGCCGCCGAACCTGGTACCCGCTCGCCATCGGTCTGGGCACCGAGGCGGCGGCCTTCCTGATGGCCATCCGCAGTGACACGATCGGCGAGTCCGTGCACGCCGCCAGTGTCTTCGCGATCCTGCTCGTGGCCGCGATCGGATGGGTCAGCGCCACCCTGAGGCTGCGCCAGGAGCAGGCGCTGGCCGACGCCCAGCTCGTCGCCTCGATCGCCCGCCGGGTGCTGCTGCGGCCCGTTCCCGAGCGGGTCGGCACCGTACGGGCGGCCGTCCACTACGAGGCCGCCGCCGCGCACGCCCGGATCGGGGGCGACCTCTACGAGGTGGTCAACACCCGGCACGGGGTGCGGGCCGTGGTCGGGGACGTGCGCGGCAAGGGCCTCGGCGCGGTGGAGACGGCCGCCGCCGTGCTCGGGGCCTTCCGCGAGGCCGCCCACCAGGAGGCCGCCCTGGACCGGGTGGCCGGCTGGCTGGCCGTCAGCCTCGACCGCGCCCTGCACGAGAACGACCACCCGGGCGTGGAGGAGGAGTTCGTCACCCTGGTGCTGATCGGGGTCGGCCCCGGCGGCGCCGCGGAGATCGTCAACTGCGGCCACCCGGCCCCGCTGCTCCTGCGCGGCGGCGAGGTCCGACAGCTCGAACTCGCCGAGACCGTGCCGCCGTTGGGTGTCCTCGACCCGGCCGACGTCAACCCGCCGGTGCACCGGCTGCTGCTCCAGGGCGACGACCGGGTGCTGCTGTTCACCGACGGGGTGATCGAGGCCCGCGACCGCGCCGGCGTCTTCTACCCGCTCGCCGAACGCTTCCCGCGCTGCGCCGGCGGCCGCCCGGCCGACGTCCTGCAGCGGCTGCACGAGGACGTGGTGCGCCACGTCGGGCGCCAGCTCGGCGACGACGCCGCCATGCTGCTGCTCCAGTTCGACCCCCCGCCCGCCCTCGGGTCCGGCCCCCACCGGGACGGGAACACCGTCCACCTGCCGCAGCAGGCCGGAGTCCTGACGCGCCAGTAGGTGCGCCGGACGTACCGCCGGGGGTGCCGTCAGAGGCGCACCTCGACCAGCAGCGGGCGGTGGTCCGACACCGCCGCGCGCGGCGCCGCCGCCGGGCCGACCGCCGTGCGCGGCACGCCGATCGCCAGCACGTGGTCGAACTGCACCGCGGGCCGGTGCGAGGGGTAGGTCGGCGTGCGCGCCAGGTCGTACCAGCCCTGCAGCCGGGGGCGCGGCTCGCGCACCCGGCGCCGGCGCGGCTCGGCCAGCGCGGGCCGGGCCCGCCGGGCCGCCCGCAGCTCGCGCACCCGCGCCCTCGGCGCGGTGCGCTCCAGGGCCGTCGCCCCGCCGAGCACCGTGCGCGGCACGGCGCCGACCAGGTTGAAGTCCCCCAGCACCAGGTACGGCTGGGGCAGGTCGGCGATCCAGCGCCGGATGCCGGCCAGCTGCGCCATGTTCCAGCCGGGGACGAAGGACAGGTGCGCCGCCACCACGGTGAACGGCCCGCGGTCGCCCTCCAGGACGGCCGCCAGGGCCGCCCGCGGTTCGTCCGGCACCGGGGTCAGCCCGCGCCGGCCGGCCACCCGCAGCGGCAGCCCGAACGGCGCCGGGGCGAACCGCCGGGCCCGCCAGTGCCGCACCGGAAGCCTCGTCAGCAGCGCCGTCCCGTAGGAGGGCGGGGCGTCGTCGCCGACCTCGCCCGGCCCGTACACCCGCAGGCCGCCCGGAGCGGACGGCTCCGGCACCCAGCCCGCCACCGGCGCCGGGCGGCCGTGCAGGGCGGCGGCGAAGCGCCAGTCCTTGGCGCCCATCGCCGCGGCCGCCACCGCCGCCTGGTCGGTGCCGCCGGAGCGCGCCTGGTAGCGGTCCACCTCCTGGAGCGCCAGCACGTCGGCGTCCAGCGCGGCCACCGCCTCGGCCAGCGGCCCGCCCGCGTCGGGCGGGTAGGGCCGTGGTCCGCCGTCCGGGGCGAGCGGCTGGCCGTGCAACAGGTTGAAGGTGGCGATGCGCAACTGGCTCACACCGCACGACGGTACCCGCTCCCCGGGCCGGGCGGCCCCGGCTTGAGGCGGTACGGCATACCGGGTATACATACTCGGTATGTCCATCCGTCACGGTCTGCTCGCCCTGCTCGACCAGGGCCCGCGCTACGGCTACCAGCTGCGCACCGAGTTCGAGGCGCGCACCGGCGCCACCTGGCCGCTCAACGTCGGACAGGTCTACACCACGCTGTCGCGCCTGGAGCGCGACGGACTGGTGGAGCCCGCGGGGGAGGACGACGAGGGCCACCAGTTCTACGCCGCCACCGACGCCGGCCGCGAGGAACTGCGGAGCTGGTTCGACACCCCGGTGCCCCGGACCAGCCCCCCGCGCGACGAACTGGCGATCAAGCTCGCCATGGCGGTGACCGTCCCCGGAGTGGACGTCTCCGCCGTCGTCCAGGGCCAGCGCCGGCACAGCATCAAGGCGCTCCAGGACTACACCCGGCTCAAGGGCCGCGCCCTCGCGGGGGAGAAGCGCCCCGGCGCGACGCCCTCCGCCGGCAACGACCTGGCCTGGCTGCTCGTCCTCGACCAGCTCATCTTCCAGACCGAAGCGGAGATCCGCTGGCTCGACCACTGCGAGACCCGGCTCGCCCAGCAGGCCGAACTCCTGCAGGCCCGCACCGCCGAGGCCGCCGGCGACGCGGCCGCGCCCGCCAAACGCGGCCGCCGCCTGCGCACCTGAGCCCCCGCGGAACCCGAACCACCAGGCTCGGCCCCGACGCCGAGCGCACACCCAGCACAAGGGGGGAATTCGTGTCCCACACCGATGAGGCCCGGCAGACGCCGGTGCTCCACCTGGAGAACGTCACCCGCGTCCACGGCCAAGGCGCCGCCGAGGTCCAGGCCCTGCGCGGCGTCGACCTCAAGGTCCACCCCGGCGAGTTCGTCGCCGTCATGGGCCCCTCCGGCTCCGGCAAGTCGACCCTGCTCACCCTGGCCGGCGGCCTGGACACCCCGAGCGGCGGCCGCGTCCTGGTCGAGGGCTGCGACCTCGGCGGGCTCAACCGCAAGAAGCTCGCCCAGGTCCGCCGCCGATCCGTCGGCTACGTCTTCCAGGACTACAACCTGATCCCGGCGCTCACCGCCGCCGAGAACATCTCGCTGCCGCGCGAACTCGACGGGCTGTCCACCCGCGCCGCCCGCCGCGAGGCCCTCACCGCGCTCGAGGAACTCGGCATCCCCGAGCTCGCCGACCGCTTCCCCGACGACATGTCCGGCGGCCAGCAGCAGCGCGTCGCCATCGCCCGCGCCCTGATCGGCGACCGCCGCCTGGTCCTCGCCGACGAACCCACCGGCGCCCTCGACTCCACCACCGGCGAGGCCGTCCTCGCCGTCCTGCGCGCCCGCTGCGACGCCGGCGCCGCCGCCATGATGGTCACCCACGAAGCCCGGCACGCCGCCTGGGCCGACCGGGTCGTCTTCCTGCGCGACGGCCGCATGGTCGACGAGTCCGTCAGCCAGGACGCCGCCAGCCTGCTCGTCACCGCCGCCGGCAACAGCCTGAAGGTGGACGAGTGAAGCTCAGCGCCTGGCGGGTCGCCCTGCGCATAGCCCGCCGCGACGCCCTGCGTGCCAAGGGCCGCAGCGCCCTCGTCATCGCCATGGTCGCCCTGCCCGTCCTCGGCGTCACCGGCGCCGACGTGTTCTTCCGCAGCGCCGAACCGACGCCCTCCGAGCGCGCGGTGCGGATCATGGGCCAGGCCGCCGGCGAACTGCACATGATCGACCGCGGCTCCTCCGTCAAGCAGGCGCCCGACCCCGAGCAGGGGTACACCCTGCAGCGCCCCAAGGACGACCTCAAGCCCGGCGAGACCCCCACGTACACCCCCGCGCAACAGCGCGCCCTCGACACCGCCCCCGCCGAGCTGGCCCGCCAACTGCTCCCGGCCGGCACCGTCCTGGTGCCCGAGCTCCAGGGCCCGTACACCGCCGCGACCAGTACCGAGGGCCTGCTCAGCACCCGGGTCGCCGAGGCCGACCTGAGCGACCCGGTCTGGCAGGGCCGGATCGTCCTGCTCAAGGGCCGGGCCCCCGCCGCCGACAACGAGGCCGCCGTCACCCAGGACTTCCTCAAGCGATCCGGGCTCAGGATCGGGGACAAGACCGCCGTCCGCGGCCTGGAATCCAGCCCCTTCACCATCACCGGCGCCTACGAGTACCCCGGCGAACTGCGGGCCACCGAGCTCACCGCCCGCCCCGGCACCCTGATCAACCGGCTCCCCCCGGACCCCGACGACCCCAACGGCGGAGACCCCACCCGCTGGCTCGTCAAGCTCCCGGCCGGCACCGCCGGACTCGACTGGCCCAAGGCCCGCGAACTCAACGAGTACGGCTTCACGCTGACCTCGCGCGCCGTCCTCGCCGACCCGCCGCCCCGCTCCGAGGTCCCGTACTTCACCGAGGCCGGGCAGTTCGACTCCGGTCCCAGCTTCTTCAACCGGACCGACATCGTCATCCTCGCCACCGTCGTCGGCATGGCCCTGCTGGAGATCGTCCTCCTCGCGGGCCCCGCCTTCGCCGTCGGCGCACGGCGCTCCCGGCGGCAGCTCGGGCTGCTCGCCGCCGCCGGCGGTGAGCGGGCCAACGTCCGCGCGGTCGTGCTCGGCGGCGGCATCGTCCTCGGCCTCACCGGCGCCGTGGTCGGCCTCGGCCTGGGCGTCGGCCTGGTCGCCCTGCTGCGCACCACCGCCGAGGAGAACGCCGGACGCCGCTTCGGCCACTTCGCCGTGCAGCCGCTCGACCTGCTCGGCATCCTCCTGGTCGGGCTCGTCACCGGCCTGCTGGCCGCTGTCGTGCCCGCCGTCCAGGCCTCCCGCCAGGACGTCGTCGCCGCGCTCACCGGCCGCGACACCCTCAAGCCGCCGAGCCGCAGGCTCGCCCTCGTGGGCCTGCTGATGATCGGCGGCGGCGCTGCCCTCGCCCTGTTCGGCGCCACCGGCGGCTTCGGCAACCGCAGCTTCGCCGTCCTCGGAGGCTCGGCCGTCGCGGAACTCGGCATGGTCGCCCTCGTGCCCTACCTGGTCGGCCTGTTCGGCCGGCTCGGCCGCTGGCTCTCGCTCGGCCCCCGGCTCGCCCTGCGCGACTCGGTGCGCCACCGCGGCCGCACCGCTCCCGCCGTCGCCGCCGTGATGGCCGCCGTCGCCGGCTCCGTGGCCGTCAGCGTCTACATGGCCAGCTTCGAGGAGCAGTACCGGCGCGAGTACGTCGCCTCCGGCCCGTCCGGTGCCGTCATCCTCGGCAGCGGCTGGCAGAACGACGAGAAGATGCTGCCGCAGATGCGCGAGGCCGTCGAGAAGAGCATCCCCGACCTCGGCCCGCGCGCCGACGTCCAGCGCGTCCAGCCGAAGGGCGACTGCGGCCCCGGCGTCTACTGCGGCTACGTCAGCGTCGAACTGCCCAAGGAGGACCGCTGCCCCCTGATGGACTCGAAGGAGACCCTCACCGACGCCGAGCGCGAGCGGATCCTGAGCGGCGACAAGCGCTGCCAGACGAACCACCGCCGCGGCAACGCGTTCAACCCGGTGACGGCCGGGGGCACCGTCCTGCTGCGCAACCTCTTCGGCGTCACCGACAAGGCCGCCGGCTCGGCCCTTGCGGCCGGCAAGGCGGTGGTCTTCGACGAGCGCTACATCAAGGACGGAAAGACGATCATCCGGTTCAGCGCCCCGGGCACCGTTGACGGGAGCGGCTCGGCCAGGCCCGCCGACATCGAGCTCGTCGTGGACGCCTTCCTCGCCTCACCCGCGCTGCCCTCCCCCGCCCAGGCCGTGCTCAGCCCGGAGACCGCCGACCGGCTGGGCTTCACCACCGCCCCGGCCGGCGCGGTCTGGCTGCCCGAGGGCATGCCCTCGGACGGCGCCCAGCAGAAGGCCGACGGCGCGCTGTCCAAGCTCAGCGACCACGACGTGCTCAAGATCGAACGCGGCTACCAGTCCCCGGCCGGACTGATCCAGCTCGGCCTGAACGTCTTCGCGGGCATCGTCGCCCTCGGCGCGGCCGGCATCGCCACCGGACTGGCCGCCGCCGACTCCCAGCGCGACCTGACCACCCTCGCGGCGGTCGGCGCCGAGCCCCGCATCCGGCGCTCGCTGTCCGGCTTCCAGTGCGGGGTGATCGCCGCCATGGGCACCCTGCTCGGCGTGGTCTGCGGCGTGGTGCCGGGCGTGGCGCTGCGCAAGGTCGAGGCCGCGGCGAGCAGCTACCCGGGAATGAGCGCCGAGGAGCTCGCCGACAAGGCGTCCCTGGTCTTCCCGTGGCCCACCATCGCCGTCACCGTGCTGCTGCTGCCCGTGCTCGCGGCCGCCCTCGCGGCGCTGATGACCCGCTCGCGGATCACCCTGCTGCGCCGCTCGGGCTGAGGCCCAGGCCCCGCGCCCGTTCCGCCACCCCCGTCCGCACCGGCACCGCGGCGGGGGTGGCGGCCGTCGTGGCGGGTCGCGACGGCCGCCCCGACGGGGCCGGGGCGGGGGCAGCGACGGGATGCGGAGGCCGGGGGTGACGGAGGTTACAGCCCCGACGGCGCCCGGCAGCCGGACGGCCGGGGCGGGCACCCGTACGGGCGAACTACAGTCGTCGGTATGACGAGAACCCCGGACAGCGTCGTCCGCTCCTACATCGACCAGCACCAGGCCGCCTTCCTCGCGGACCTCTCCGAGTGGCTGGCCATCCCCTCGGTCTCCGCGGACCCGGACCGGGCCGGTGACGTGCGCCGCTCGGCCGAGTGGCTGGCCGCCAAGCTGGGCGCGACCGGCTTCCCCGTGGCCGAGGTGTGGGAGACCGACGGACTGCCGGCGGTGTTCGCCGAGTGGCCCTCCGGGGACCCGTCCGCGCCGACCGTCCTGGTCTACGGGCACCACGACGTGCAGCCCGCGGCCAAGGAGGACGGCTGGGAGACCGAGCCGTTCACCCCGACCGTGGTCGACGGCCGGCTGTACGCGCGCGGCGCCGCCGACGACAAGGGCCAGGTGTTCTTCCACACCCTCGGCGTGCGCGCCCACCTGGCCGCCACCGGCCGCACCGCGCCGGCCGTCAACCTCAAGCTGCTGATCGAGGGCGAGGAGGAGTCCGGCTCGCCGAACTTCGCCGAGCTGGTCCGGCGCGAGGCCGGGCGGCTGGCCGCCGACGTGGTCGTCATCTCCGACACCGGCATGTGGTCGGCGACCACGCCGACCGTCTGCACCGGCATGCGCGGCCTGGCCGACGCCCAGATCGACCTGTTCGGGCCGGACACCGACATCCACTCCGGATCCTTCGGCGGCGCCGTCCCCAACCCGGCGCAGGTCGCGGCGGAGCTGGCCGCCGCCCTGCACGACACCGACCGCAAGGTCGCGGTCCCGGGCTTCTACGACGGCGTCGTCGAGCTGACCGAGACCGAGCGCGAGCTGTTCGCCGAGCTGCCCTTCGACGAGGAGCAGTGGCTGCGGGTCGCCAAGTCGTACGGCACCCGCGGCGAGGCCGGCTACTCCACCCTGGAGCGGATCTGGGCCCGCCCGACCGCCGAGGTCAACGGCATCTGGGGCGGTTACACCGGCCCCGGCGGCAAGACCATCGTCCCGACCTCGGCGCACCTCAAGCTGTCCTTCCGGCTGGTCGCCGGGCAGGAGGTGGAGAAGGTCCGGGACGCGGTGCGGGCCTGGGTGGCCGAGCAGGTGCCCGCGGGCATCCGGTACGAGCTGGTCTTCCCCGGCGCGACCCGGCCCTGCCTGACCCCGCTGGACCACCCGGCGCTGCAGTCGACCGTGCGCGCGATGGGACGGGCCTTCGAGCAGAAGATCCTCTTCACCCGCGAGGGCGGTTCCGGCCCCGCCGCCGACCTCCAGGACGTGCTGGGCGCGCCGGTGCTGTTCCTCGGCATCTCGGTGCCCTCGGACGGCTGGCACTCGGTCAACGAGAAGGTCGAGCTGGACCTGCTGGCCAAGGGCGTGGAGACCGCCGCGTACCTCTGGGGCGACCTGGCCGAGAACTTCCGGCCGGAGGCATGAGCACCGCCGCGCGCACCGGGGCCACCCGCGCCGGTGGCCCCGGTGCGCGCACCATGGCAGCCAGATCACTCATCCGGATGATTCACCACGTGGGGATGGAACAGACGTGAGCACCGTGCCTGAGACCGAGCGCCCGCTGCCCCTGGCACTGGCCCGGTCCGGGGTGGACCGCGCGGCCGAGCACCGTTTCGACGAGCCCTGGCTGGCGGCCGCCTGGAGCCACCCGAACACCCGGGTCCTGCCGATCGCCGGCGGCGAGGCGTTCGTGGTCGACACCGCGCAGGGCACCGAACTCGTGCTGCTGCCCTCCTTCGAGGCGCCGCAGACCGGCGACCGGTACTTCCTCGGCACCGACGAGGACGGCGTCTCGTACTTCGCGCTGGCCGGCGAGAGCCTGCCCGGACGCCTGGACGGCGACGCCCGCCCGGCCGGGCTGCGCGAGGTCGGCGGGCTGCTGTCCGACCGGGACGCCGGGCTGCTGGTGCACGCCGTGGCCCTGGAGCACTGGCACCGGCTGCACAGCTTCTGCTCGCGCTGCGGCCATCCGACCGAGAAGGCCGGCGCCGGGCACGTGCGGCGCTGCACCTCCTGCGCCGCCGAGCACTACCCGCGCACCGACCCGGCGGTGATCATGGTGATCACCGACGAGCAGGACCGCTGCCTGCTCGGCCGCCAGGCGCTGTGGCCGGAGGGCCGCTGGTCGACGCTGGCCGGGTTCGTCGAGCCGGGGGAGTCGATCGAGCAGGCCGTGGCCCGTGAGGTGCACGAGGAGGCGGGCGTGCGGGTCGGCGAGGTGCGCTACGTCGCCAGCCAGCCCTGGCCGTTCCCGTCCAGCCTGATGCTCGGCTTCCTGGGCCGGGCGCTGCCCGGCGGCACCGAGATCACCGTGGACGGGGAGGAGCTGGCCGAGGCGCGCTGGTTCTCCCGGGAGGAGCTGCGGGCGGGGATGGAGGCGGGCGAGATCCTGCCGCCGTCCGGCATCTCGATCGCCCGGCACCTGGTCGAGCTCTGGTACGGGGAGCCCCTGCCCCCGGCGGCGCGCTGGTAGTGCCGCGGCGCGGCTGTGGTTCCGGGGTCCGGCTGCGGTCCCGGGGCGGGCGGCGCTCCGGGTCCCGTGGTGCGCCGGTGGTTCCGCGGCGTGCCGGTGGCCCCGGGGAAAGGGGCTCGCGGGAAAGCGGCTCGTACGAAAGGGGGCGCGTGGCGAATTCCACGCGCCCCCCGTTTATCTCTCCAGCCCCTTCCCGCATTCGCCACGGCCGGCTGTTCGTATCCGGACGGGCCAGTTCTGCTACCGGAAGGGGTCCGCTCCGGCCCGTTGTCAACCCGCTCGGACGGTATTGCCGGAAACCGCTGAAACCGGCTCGCCGCGCTCGCTACATTCACGAGGGTGACAATCCCCCGGGGCACCGCCCAATCCCCCAAATACCAGCGCCTCGCCGCCGACCTGCGCCGCCGGATCGCCGAAGGCGAGTTCACCGCCGACGCCGCCCTGCCGGTCGAGAGCGAACTGGAGCGCCAGTACGGCGTCGCCCGCAACACCGTCCGGCTCGCCGTCGACGTCCTGGTCAACGAGGGCCGCCTGGTCCGCCTCCAGGGCAAGGGCACCTACCTGCGCGAACACCCCGTCCTGGACCACCGCGCCTACGGGCCCTGCCTGCCCCCCGCGCCGCGCGACTGCCTCGCCGCGCCCTCCGCCGTCTACCTGGGCGAGGCGGCCGAAGCCGGACGGGAGCTCGGCACCGACTTCGAGATGATGATCGTCCGGGCCCGGGTGGACATCGCCGAACGGCTCGGGCTGCGCCCCGGCGAGGCCATCGTGGTCCGCCGCCAGCTGCGGCTGCTCGACCGCGAGCCGTACTCCATCGAGGAGAGCCACTACCGGGCCGGCCTCGCCGCCGGCACCCCGCTGATGGAGCCCGACCCCGTCGAGGGCGGCGACGAGGCGGTGCTCGCCGCGCTCGGGCGCACCGAGGTCGGCGCGGTGGACCACCTGGTCGCGCGGATGCCCGGGCCGGAGGAGGCCCAGTGGTTCCAGGGCGGCCCCGGTGTGCCGCTGATGGTGCAGACCCGCGTCACCTACGACCGGCGCGGGCCCGTGCGGGTCATCGAGACCCGCTACTCGGCCGACCGCAGCCGGCTGGTCTACGGCGTCGGGGACCTCGGCGCCCGCACCACCCTGCCCGCCCCCGCCGCGCCTGTCGACCCGGCCCGGGCCGACGCGCCGTGACGCGCGCCGGCCCCGGTGGCCCGGGCCGGACGGGCCCGGGCCCGGGGCCGGGGTCCCGAGAGGGCTCAGGCGCTCCCGGGCGGGGGGCCGGAGGGGCTCAGGCCGCGAGGGCCTTCTTGACCTGCAGCAGGCTCGGGTTGGTCATCACGACCTGCTCGCCGCCGGCGGCCGGGGTCACCAGCACCGTCGGGACGGTCTGGTTGCCGTTGTTCACCGACTCGACGAAGGAGGCCGACGCCGGGTCCTCCTCGATGTTGATCTCGGTGTAGCCGATGCCTTCACGCTCCAGCTGGCTCTTGAGTCGGTTGCAGTACCCACACCAGGTCGTGCTGTACATCGTCACGGTGCCGGACATCGAGGGGGCTCCTTCGGAAGAGGGGTGCGTACGGTCTCCGGGGGCAACGTCCACCGGGCGGCGGGCATTCCGGCGCGCCGTCGACCGTCGTGCGGTGCGATCATCCTGCGATCGCAACGGGCCTGTGGACAACTCCGTCCGCGATGTCCCACCGGGCTGAGAGGATGGAACGCATGCAGGAAGACCTCTTGAGCGGCAGCCCGTACGACGGCCCCCACGGCTCCCCCTGGGCCGACCCCGGCGCCGCCACGGGCCCGGACGCCGTGCTCGCCGGGCTCGACCCCGAGCAGCGCGCCGTCGCCACCGCCCTGCAGGGACCGGTCTGCGTCCTCGCCGGCGCCGGCACCGGCAAGACCCGCGCCATCACCCACCGGATCGCCTACGGCGTGCGCAGCGGCGTCTACCACCCCCAGCAGGTCCTCGCCGTCACCTTCACCGCCCGCGCCGCCGGCGAGATGCGCGGCCGGCTGCGCCAGCTCGGCGCCGAAGGCGTCCAGGCCCGCACCTTCCACGCCGCCGCCCTGCGCCAGCTCCAGTACTTCTGGCCGCGCGCCGTCGGCGGCCCCGTCCCCCAGCTCCTGGAACGCAAGGTCCAACTGGTCGCCGAGGCGGCCGGCCGCTGCGGGCTGCGCGTCCAGCGCACCGAACTGCGCGACCTCACCGCCGAGGTCGAATGGGCCAAGGTCACCCAGATCGCCCCCGAGGACTACCCCGCGGCCGTCGCCAAGTCCGGCCGCGAGGCCCCCCGCGACCCGGCCGAGACCGCCCAGGTCTACCGCGTCTACGAGGAGACCAAGAGCCGCCGGGGCAACATCGACTTCGAGGACGTCCTGCTGCTCACCGCCGCGATCCTGGAGGACCGCCCGGACATCGCCGACCAGGTCCGCTCCCAGTACCGGCACTTCACCGTCGACGAGTACCAGGACGTCTCCCCGCTCCAGCAGCGCCTGCTCGACCAGTGGACCGGCCCCGACGGCGGCGCCAGCCTCTGCGTCGTCGGCGACGCCAGCCAGACCATCTACTCCTTCACCGGGGCGACGCCCGGCTACCTGCTCGACTTCCGCGGCCGCCACCCCGGGGCCACGGTGGTCAAGCTGGTCCGCGACTACCGCTCCACCCCGCAGGTCGTCCACCTCGCCAACGGACTGCTCTCCCAGGCCCGCGGCGAGGCCGCCCGGCACCGGCTGGAGCTCGTCTCCCAGCGCGAGGCCGGCCCCGAACCGGTCTACACCGAGTACGAGGACGAGCCCACCGAGGCCGAGACCACCGCCCGCCGGATCAAGGAGCTGCTCGCCGCCGGAGTGCGCGCCAGCGAGATCGCGGTGCTGTTCCGCACCAACGGCCAGTCCGAGGTCTACGAGCAGGCCCTCGCCGACCTCGGCGTCCCCTACCAGCTCAAGGGCGCGGAGCGGTTCTTCGAGCGCCCCGAGGTGCGGGACGCCGGCGTGCTGCTGCGCGGCGCCGCCCGGGCCGCCTCCGACCCGCTCACCGACGGCGCCCCCGACCTGGCCGGCCAGGTCCGCGCCGTCCTGGCCGCCCGCGGCTTCACCGCCGAGCCCCCGGCGGGCTCCGGCGCCGTCCGGGACCGCTGGGAGTCGCTCGCCGCCCTGGTCCGGCTGGCCGAGGAGTTCGAGCGCACCCGCACCGAGGCCGGCCAGGAGACCGACCTCGCCGCCTACGTCACCGAGCTGGACGCCCGCGCCGCGGCCCAGCACGCCCCGGCCGTCGAGGGCGTCACGCTCGCCTCGCTGCACGCCGCCAAGGGCCTCGAATGGGACGCCGTCTTCCTGGTCGGCCTCACCGAGGGCACCCTGCCGATCATCTACGCCAAGACCGACGAGCAGGTCGAGGAGGAACGCCGCCTCCTCTACGTCGGCGTCACCCGGGCCCGCAAGCACCTCTCCCTCTCCTGGGCGCTCTCCCGCTCCCCGGGCGGCCGGGCGAGCCGCAAGCCCAGCCGCTTCCTGGACGGGCTGCGGCCCGGCTCCTCCGCCCCGGGCGCGCGCACCGGCGCGCGCGGCGGGCGAGGGGGCGTCGAGCCCGGCGAGCGCTCCGCCGGGCGGCGGGTGCGCGGACCGGTCAAGTGCCGGGTCTGCGACAAGGTGCTCACCGAGGCCGTCGAGCGCAAGCTGCGCCGCTGCGAGAGCTGCCCGTCCACGATGGACGAGGGGCTCTACGAGCGGCTGCGCGAGTGGCGGGCCGGGCAGGCGAAGAAGCAGGGCGCGCCGGCCTACGTGGTGTTCACCGACGCCACGCTGATGGCGATCGCCGAGGACGTGCCCGCCAACCGCCAGGAGCTGGCCGTCATCTCCGGGGTCGGGGCCATGAAGCTGGACAAGTACGGGGCGGCCGTGCTCTCGTTGTGTGCGGGGGAGGAGCCCGAGGAGGACCCGGACGACGTCGAGGACGGCGATTCGGTCGATCCGGCCTGAGCCGGTCCGGGCGCGGCGCGACAGGGCCGCATCGAGGGCTTCGGAACCCGATGTGTGACGTGCCGAAGAACTCGCGTGAAAAATAGTTTGCGCCGCGTACCGGGAGCGCAATAGCCTGCCGGAGCGGTCAAGGGGACGCGGTCGCACGGGGTGAAACCTGTGCCGATGCCCCTCGCCCGAGAGCTTTACCGAGACAGACATCCGAACATTCGGAGCCAGGGAGACCAGGCTCCGCGAGACGCCGAGAGGAGGCGAAGACAGTGGGAAACATCATGATCACCAAAATGACTGGCCAGACCGTTGTCGCTGCCTCCCTGCGTGCCGCCCGTCTGCGGGCGCTCGCCGAGCTCGGTGGAACCGGTCTGGGTCTCGACACCACCGGTGTCTCCGTCGCCCCCGTTGTCAGTGGTCCTGGACACACTGATCTGTGCCTCACGGGCAGCAGGAGCGTCGACGGCACCTCTGTCGAGACCGGTCTGTCCCGTGACCGGGCGTCGTTCGGCACGTCGTGCTCCCTGCGCGACGAGCGACCGACCCAGGCACCGAAGGCGGCCGTAGCCGCCGCCATGCATGGCGGCTATGCGCAGGTCAGCGGTGCCGGAAACGCCCAGAAGCAGAACGAGCAGCAGATTAACCAGGCCATGGCCGCCTTTATGGGCGCCAAGGCCGTCCGGATGTGGGCCTTCCGCGGCCCTGAACCCTGGAGAGAACGAACCTGAGCCAGCCTCAGGTCGGCACCTCCAGGGCCGCGGAACCCGTCACACCGGGATCCGCGGCCCTTCTGTTTTGTCCGGTACGCAAGACCACCCAGGCCCTCCGGGGCCTCCGGCCCAGCACCACCAGTCACCTGGGCCGGAACCACTGAGAAGACGAGGAAGACGCCCACAGTGTCCACGGTCATCACACCGCCCACCCCGTCCGTACCGCCGACAAGCCAGATCACCAAGGCCGACCAGGCCGACCCCCCGGAGGTTCCTTCCATGCAGCTCAGCTCGATCGAGCAGGCCGAGTCCCTCGGTCTCCCCATCCCGTGCCGCGCCTTCGACCCCGAGGTCTTCTTCGCGGAGACGCCGGCCGACGTCGAGTACGCGAAGTCCCTCTGTGGCACCTGCCCGGTGAAGGAGGCCTGCCTGGCCGGCGCCCTGGAGCGGCGCGAGCCGTGGGGCGTCTGGGGTGGCGAGCTGTTCGTCCAGGGCGTCGTCGTGGCCCGCAAGCGTCCCCGTGGCCGTCCGCGCAAGACCGAGGTCATGGCATGAACCCCGGTCACGAGGCCAGGGCCGTCCGCCGGGGAGAGCAGCCCCCGCTGGACAGCGCCCTCCGCCGCTCCGTGCGGATCGCCGCCGCCAAGGCCGATGCCGCAGCCCGCATCCCGTTCCCGAGCAAGCACCACGAGCAGGACCACGACATGAACCCCGCCGCCGTCGATCCGACCGCCCGCGCCGAGCAGGCCACCGAACTTCAGACCCAGAACAGGATCCTCGAGATGCAACTCCTCCACGAATCCCTGGCCCGTGCCCATATGCAAGACAGGATGCACGAGGCCGAGAACCAACGGCTCGTCAGCCGGGTCGCCCGGGCCCGCAAGCTCAAGCAGCGGGCCGAGCGGGCCTCGATGCGCGCCCGCAAGGCGCTCGCCGTCGCACTGATGTAGGCCCGCCCGCCCGGCGGGCCTGCCCGCTGTCCGCGTCCGCGGCCGGCCCCGCCGTGCCCCGCTCCACCCCCGTCGTGCCGCAGGCCGCTCCCCGTTCCCGGGGAGCGGCCTGCGGTCGTTGGCGTGGTGCGCGGTTCGTGCGGTGTGGTGCCTGTCGCGGTTCGGGCCCCGGCGGGGCCGAGGGCCCGGGGTCAGTCCTCGCGGAGCGGGGCGGGCCCGGAGGGCTTCCCGGGCCTCGCGGCCCTCGTGGGCTCCGCCGACGGCCGCTCGGCGAACTCGGGCAGCCACTCCAGCATCTCCGCGCGGAACGGCGCCTTGGCGCCCAGCTGGCAGAGCACCCCGATGGTGCTCAGCGTCACCCGGTGGATCAGCAGGTAGGACGGCGGCAGGTTCAGCTGCTTGCCCAGGTTGTAGGCGGGCGAGCGCGGATCGGCGATCCGGGCCGCCTGGGCGCGCATCCAGGTCCGGGTGAAGTGGAAGTTCTCCACCGCGGCCGGCTCGATGATCGGCAGCAGGTAGTCCAGCACCGCGTCCGGGTCCAGCCGGATCGAGGGCTTGACGAAGCCCTCCTCGCGCAGCATCCGGAGCACGCCCGCCGCGTCCCCGGCCAGCGCCATCCGCAGCGAGGCCCCGATCGGTGCGGGCAGCCCGCCGGGCAGCCGGTCCACCGTGCCGAAGTCCAGCACGCCCAGCCGCCAGCCCGACACCGGGCCGTCGTCCTTCAGCAGCCGGAAGTTGCCCGGGTGCGGATCCGCGTGCAGCAGACCGGTCCGGGACGGCCCGGCGAACAGGAACCGGGCCAGCAGCTGCCCGGCGCGGTCGCGCTCCTCCTGGGTGCCGCCCGCGATCACCTCGGCCAGCGGGGTGCCGCTCATCCACTCGGTGACCAGCACCTGGTCGGCCTGGGCCACCACGCCCGGCACCACGATGTCCGGGTCGTCCGTGAACTCCTCGGCGTGCCGGCGCTGGGCCTGCGCCTCCAGCTCGTAGTCCAGCTCCTCCGAGACGCGCTCGCGCAGCTCGGTGATCAGCGGCTTGATGTCCAGCCCGGGGATCAGCGGGCCGAGCAGCCAGGCCACCCGGCTCAGCTGCGAGAGGTCCGAGAGCAGCGCGTCGCCCGCGCCCGGGTACTGCACCTTGACGGCGACCGTGCGGCCGTCGTGCCAGACCGCCTTGTGCACCTGGCCGATCGAGGCGGCCGCCGCGGGCCGGTCGTCGAACTCCCGGAACAGCTCGCGCCAGTTGTCGCCCAGCCGTTGGGCGAGCGCGGTGTGCACCTTGGCCGCGGGCATCGGGGGAGCGGCGTCCTGGAGCTTGGTGAGCGCCGCCCGGTACGGCCCGGCGACCTCCTCGGGCAACGCGGCCTCGAAGACGGACAGCACCTGCCCGAACTTCATCGCCCCGCCCTTGAGCTCGCCGAGGACCTTGAACAGCTGGTCCGCGGTGGCCTGTTGGAGCTCGGCGGTGACGACGTCGGCGGAGCGGCCGCCGATCCGCCTGCCCAGGCCGAGCGTGGCGCGACCGGCTATCCCCAGCGGCAGGGCGGCGAGCCGTGCCGTGCGGGTCACTGCCTTGCGCGGAAGATCGCTCACCCCGGGCCTCCATTCCCTGGCCCCCCGGTTCCGGACGGCCGACCATCTCCACGCCATTGTGCCCGCTCCCCACGCCCCGCCCCGCGGAATTCCCCGGGGCGGGGCGGGGAACGGCCTCCCTTTGCGGGGAGTTGGGGGGTTCCTCCTCGCCTCTCCCGCTCCTCCTCAGCCCGTCACCCCGGCGGCAGCGGCTGCCACAGGCAGCCGCAGTCCGGGTGCCCGCGCAGTCGCAGGCGCCGGGGCATGCCGTCCCTGGCGGAGACCTCGCACCAGCCGTCCACGCTGGGCGGCCGTCCGCCGTCCAGGAACACCTGGACGTGCAGCGCCGCGAGCCCGGCGACCGCGGTGGCGAGCGCCGTGTCGCAGGCCGGCGTGCGGGCCCGGCCGGGGCCTCCGTCGGCCAGCTGGGCCAGGACCCGGGGCCAGGCGGCGTCCTCGTCCTCCCGCCGCAGCACCAGACAGTGCCCGCAGGCCGACATCCCGGGGATCACCAGCGGTCCGATGACGCCGAACTCCTCGACCACGCCCACGTAGAGGTGCGGCACCCCGGCCCGCAGCAGCAGCCGGGCCTCGTACGTCCCGCCCGCGAAGGCGGCGCTGCCGTCCCTCGGCGCGAGGACCACGAAGTCCGGTGGCGGATCCCCGGGCCGGCGCCGGGGCACGGGGACCGGTGGCCGGCCCGCGGCGCGCTGCACCGCCTCCCGGGCCGCCGTCGAGCGCAGCCGGCCCACGTCCCCGGGCGGCAGCCCGGCGGGGGAGCAGTCTCCGGGCCTCACCCGGCCGCTGTCCGCGACGGTGACCGTGCCGGTGCCGCCCGCGGCGAGCACCGCCGCCACCGCGGTGCCGACCCGGCCCGCGCCGCGCACCTCGATCCGGGTGCCGGCCCGGCGGCCCAGGACGGCCGGTGCGGCGCCGGGCCCGGAGTGGACCAGGGAGAGCGAGGCGAGGTCCGGTGCGAGCAGGTCCCGCTGCTGCGCGGGGAAGCGGGCCAGCGCGCGGCGGTCGGCCTCCGCGTCGTCCAGCAGGCCGGTCTCCTCCAGGCCGGTGAGCAGGACATCGGCGGGTTCGCGGCCGAGCCCGATGCGTTCGCCCTCGTCCAGGAGCTCGGGCCGGTCGCGCGTCCCGTCGAGCAGTGCGAGGAAGTCGCAGAGGGTCTTGTCGGCGTTGCCGAGCACCCCGGCGAAGCGGGTGACGGTGCCGAACTGCAGGGTCTCCGAGTCCCGCCAGCTGCGGGACAGCGCGGGCTTGAGCGCGAGGCGCACGACGATCTCCCTTCCGATCGTTTCCGGACGGCTGACCGCAGCCTGCCCCATCGCGCCGGGGCCGTGCGGAGAGTTGTCCACAGGCCCGTGCACATGATCATGCGACCTGTTCGCACGCCCTGTGGATAACTGGCCATCCCCTTCGGCGTCGGTTTCCGGACACCCGCCGTCGGCCTTCCGTTCGCGATCGCTCCATGAAAGATTCCGGCCATGGCAGCGGACTTCTGTCCGTGGTACCGGGTAACGTCGTGTGCCATGGCAGCCGAGCGGGACTCCCATCCACCGGCGTCGCGTCGGCGTGCCCGTGCAGCGTCCGGGTCGCAGGTCGCGGCGCCGAACACGCGCGGGCGCCCGGACCAGGGGCAGCAGCCGAGGCCGGCCCCGCAGCCGCCGCCCGCCGGCGCCGTGCCCCCCGAGGCGCACGACCGCGGTCGGGTCGAGGTGCGCCGCAGTGCCCGCCGCAGCCGTACCGTCTCCGCCTACCGCGAGGGCGACCGCACCATCGTGCTGATTCCGGCCCGGATGTCGCACGCCGAGGAGCAGCGCTGGGTCGCGCAGATGCTGGAGAAGCTCGCCGCCCAGGAGTCCCGGCGGATCCCCGGGGACGAGGCCCTGATGACCCGGGCCCGTGAGCTGTCGACCGCCTACCTGGACGGCCGGGCCCGGCCCAACCAGGTCCGCTGGGTCACCAACCAGAATTCCCGCTGGGGCTCGTGCACGCCCGGCGAGGGGACGATCCGCCTCTCCCACCGCCTGCAGGGCATGCCGGAGTACGTGCTGGACTACGTCCTGCTGCACGAGTTGGCGCACCTGCTGGTGCCGGACCACGGCCCGGCGTTCTGGGCCCTGCTGGAGGCCTATCCGCGGACCGAGCGGGCCCGCGGCTACCTGGAGGGCGTGGTGTCCGCGGCCCGGCTGCCGCACATCCCCGGCGCGCGGCACGCCGCCCCGGGCCCGGCCGGCGCGGACCCGGCGTCCTCCTGCGGCTGAGCCGCGGCGACGAGGCCTGGTGCGGCGACGAGGCCGGGCCCGGGGCCGGCCGGTCCGGTTCGACCCCGGGAACGACGGAAGGGGGCGCGGACCGACAAGGTCCACGCCCCCTTCCGATGTCTCGCCTCAGCCGGTCAGCCGCCGCGCCCGGGCCACCAGGTCGCGCACCGAGTGGTCGGTGAGCTCCGGCAGCCGGTCGTAGTCGAACCAGCGCAGGTCCAGCGACTCCTCGCTGATCAGCGCCTGCGCGCCGGCCGGGGCCAGCGCGATGTACTGGACGTCCAGGTGGGTGTTCTCCGGCCGGTCCTTGCCGGTGCAGCGCACCAGGTGGCGGTCCAGCTTGGCCGGCACCGGCGTGCCGCCGCTCTCCAGCAGCACCAGGTCCGGGATGCCGGACTCCTCGACGGCCTCGCGCAGCGCGGCCGAGGCGAGGTCGCGGTCGCCGGGCTCGCAGTGCCCGCCCATCTGGAGCCACATGCCGACCTTGGGGTGCAGGGTCAGCAGCACCCGCCCGGCGGCCGGGTCGACGACCGCCGCGCTCGCGGTGATGTGCGCGGGCAGGCAGGACCGGTACAGGCCCTCGGGCTGCGCTGCGAGGTGGTCCAGGTAGTCGAGCCGCAGCCGCTCCTGGTCCTCGTCGGCGGGCCGCCACCCGCTCAGCGTGCGGACGGCGTCCGCGTGCAGGGTGGTGGCCGGTATCCCGGCGGGCGTCTCGGTGGCCGTCATGCGGTGGGCTCGCCCTTTCCGTCGGTGCCGTCCTCGTCGGCCTTCGGCTGCTCGTCCTTCTTGGTGAGGTCGGGCTTGCCGGCCGCGGCCTCGCCGAGGAGCTTGTCGATCGCGTCGAAGTCGAGGCCGCCCTCCAGGTCGTCGGCGGAGCCCCGGTGGACGAAGGCGTCCGGGTCGTCCAGGCCGGCGGCGGTGGGCAGCATGTCCGGGTGCTGCCAGAGCGCGTCGCGGCCCTCGATGCCGCGGGCGTCGGCGAGCAGCGCCCAGAGCCGGGAGGCGTCGCGCAGCCGGCGCGGGCGCAGTTCCAGGCCGACCAGGGTGGCGAAGGTCTGCTCGGCGGGCCCGCCGGCCGCGCGGCGGCGGCGGACGGTCTCGCGCAGCGCGCCGGCCTGCGGCAGGTGCGGCTCGGCGGCGGCGTGCACGACGGCGTCGACCCAGCCCTCGACCAGCGCGAGCGCCGTCTCCAGACGGGCGAGCGCGGCCTTCTGCTCGGGGGTGTCCTCGGGCTGGAGCAGGCCGCCGGCCAGCGCCTCCTGGAGCGCTTCCGGGTTGCTCGGGTCGAGCTGGCCGACCAGCTCCTCCATCCGGGAGGTGTCGACCTTGATGCCGCGGGCGTAGGCCTCGACGGCGCCCAGCAGGTGGGCCCGCAGCCACGGCACGTGGGCGAAGAGCCGCTGGTGGGCGGCCTCGCGCAGGGCCAGGTAGAGCCGGACCTCGTCGGCGGGCACGCTCAGGCCCTCACCGAACTCGGCGACGTTCTGGGGCAGCAGCGCGGCCTTGCCGACCGGGGCGAGCGGCAGGCCGACGTCGGCGGAGCCGACCACCTCGCCGGCGAGCGCGCCGAGCGCCTGGCCGATCTGGGTGCCGAACATGGCGCCGCCCATCGAGCGCATCACGCCCATCAGCGGGCCGGCCATGGCCTGCATCTCCTCGGGCAGCACGCCGCCCATGGCGTTGCCGACCCGTTCGGCGACCGGGTCCACCAGGTCCTTCCAGACCGGGAGGGTGGCCTCGATCCACTCGGCGCGGCTCCAGGCGACGGCGGTACCGGCGCCGGAGGGCAGCTCGGTGGAGCCGTCGAGCCACAGGTCGGCGAGGCGGATGGCCTCGACGACGGCGGAGCGCTCGGCCGCGCTGACCGAGCGGTCCTTGCTCTTGCCCTCGACGGGCTCGGCGACCACGGTCTGGCGGGCGATGTTCGTGGCGAGGTCCCAGTTCACCGGGCCGCCCTCGAACGAGAGCATCTGGCCGAGCTGCTGGAAGGCGGCGCCGAGGTCGCCCGGGTTCATGCCGCCGAACATCGCGGCGAAGGGGTTGTCGGCGCCGGCGCCGCCGGGGCCGCCCGGGGCACCGGGCATGCCGAAGATCGCCCCGAAGGGGTTGCCGCCGCCGAAGCCGAACGGCTGCGGGCCGCTGCCGGGCTGCTCCTGGTCCTTCTTCTGCTGCGCGTCGTCGGGCTTGGCCTTGCCGTCCTCGGGCTCCTCGGGCGGAACGCCGAATCCGAAGGGAAGGTCGCTCACGGGGTCCTCGATCCGGTCGGCCGTCATGCGGGTGTGGCGGGAAAGTCTGCGCCCGGGGCGGCGGCGGAGTGGGGGACTCGGGAGCGGCTCCCGCACGGCTGGCCCGCGCCGGGTGCACCGCCGGGCCTCAGCCTCGGGCAGGATGGACGTACGTGACACACGTCCGTACGCACATAAAGCTAACCGTGGAGGATGGCCGGTGAGTTCCCCGCCCTCGGACGTTCGCTCTGGGCTGACCGGAGGAGAGGACGCGTCGGACACCACGGCGTCGCCGCCTCCAGCCTACGGCGGGCGACCGCTGACCGTGGCCGTCACGGGCGCCGCGGGCGTGCTGGGCGAGCGGGTGGCCGCCCGGCTGGTGGCCTCTCCGCACGTGCGGAAGGTCCTCGCGGTGGACGACCGGCGCGGCGACGTGCCCGGCGTGCAGTGGCGGGTGCTCGACGTGCGCGACCCCGCGGTGGCCGAGCGGCTGGCCGGCGTCGACGTGGTGGTGCACCTGGCGATGGACTTCGGCATGGAGTCGGACGCCCGGGCCCGCAGTGCCTACAACGTGCGCGGCGCCCAGACGGTGCTGACCGCGGCCGCGGCCGCCGGAGTGCACCGGGTGGTGCTGTGCACCTCGGCGATGGTCTACGGGGCGCTGGCCGACAACGAGGTGCCGCTGGCCGAGGACTCCGAGCTGCGGGCCACCGAGGAGGCCTCGCTGGTCGGGGACCTGCTGGAGATCGAGCGGCTGGCCCGCCGGGCGCCGCGCGCCCACCCGGGCCTCCAGGTGACGGTGCTGCGCCCGGCCGTGGTGGTGGGCCCCGGCGTGGACACCGTGCTGACCCGGCACTTCGAGGCGCCCCGGCTGCTGGTGGTGGCCGGATCCCGGCCGTGCTGGCAGTTCTGCCACGTGGACGACCTGGCGGCGGCGCTGGAGTACGCGGCGCTGGGCCTGGTCGAGGGCGAGGTGACGGTCGGCTGCGACGGTTGGCTGGAGCAGGAGGACGTGGAGCGGCTGTCCGGGATCCGGCGGATGGAGCTGCCGGCCTCGCTGGCGCTCGGCACCGCGGCGCGGCTGCACCGGCTGGGCCTGACCCCGGCGCCGGCCGGGGACCTCGCCTACACGATGTACCCGTGGGTGGTGTCCGGCAGCCGGTTGCACGAGGCGGGCTGGCGCCCGGCGCACACCAACGAGCAGGTGCTGGCCGAGCTGCTGGAGCAGGTGTCCGGCAAGCACGCGGTGGCCGGGCGCCGGCTGGGCGGCAAGGAGGCGGCGACCAGCCTGGGGGCGGCCGGGGCGACGGTGGCGCTGGTCGGCACGGCGGCGCTGGTGCGCCGGGCCCGTAAGCGGCGGCGGTTCTGAGCGGGTGGTTCTGAGCGGGTGGTTCTGAGCGGGCCGGCGGCGCACCCTGCTCGACGTTCTCACGATGCGAAATTCCGCCGTCGTGATGCGGAAAGCGCTGCCTCGCACCGGCCCGGATGGGGAATCATGGGGCCATGTCCGAGAACCACGACCCCATCCGTCTGCTCGCCATCCGCGACACCCCGCTCTCGCTGGACGAGGTGTACGAGGCGGTCGGCGACGACGCGGCCGGCGGCACCACCGTCTTCGTCGGGACGGTCCGGGACCACGACGGCGGCAAGTCGGTCTCCGCGCTGGAGTACAGCTGCCACCCCACCGCCGAGCAGGAGATGCGCCGGATCGCCGAGAAGGTGGCCGCGGACTTCCCGGTCCGGGCGCTGGCCGCGGTCCACCGGGTGGGCCGGCTGGAGATCACCGACAAGGCCGTGATCGTCGCCGTCTCCTGTGCCCACCGCGGCGAGGCCTTCGCGGCCGCCCGCCGGCTGATCGACGACCTCAAGCACGAGGTGCCGATCTGGAAGCACCAGGTCTTCTCCGACGGCGAGGAGGAGTGGGTCGGCGCGGGCGGTTGCTGAGGAGGTCGCCCCCGGCACGGCGGAACCGAGCGGCACACCTCGCGCGTCCGTCGGGTCAGGCGCGCCGTGGTCTCACTCCAACGGGCCCGCGACGGCGCCCCGAATACTCCCTGGAAGTGAGCCGATCGGCCGTCCCGTAACCCGGACGGCGCCGGCCGCGTTGTCCGCCGGAGTGGTTAATCTGCTCATAGACACGACGAGCTGGGAGTGCTGGTATGGGTGTGCTCGCCTGGTTGATCATTCCGGTTGTCGCCGTCCTGGTCGCCGCCCTCTGGGCGGTGTGGGCCCAGCGGGCGCCGCGGGCCACCGGGGATCCGGCCTCACTCGCCGAGCACCGGCGTTTCATGGCCGCGATGGAGCGCACCACCGCCGGCGCGGCCGCCCCCGGTGAGGGCTCCGGCAGGTAGCCCGGCGGGCGCCGCTTCAGGCCCGTCCCGTACTGTCGAGGCATGCCACGCCGCTCCGCGACGATGCTCGCTGCCACCCTGCTGCTCATAGCGCTGCTCTGCGTCTCGGTGCTGATGAAGGTTCCGTACACGGAGATGAGCCCGGGGCCGACGTACAACACGCTGGGCAACCAGGGCGGCAAGCCGGTGATCAGCATCAGCGGGCACGAGTCGTACCCGACGAGCGGGCACCTCAATATGACGACCGTCCAGGTCACCGGGGCCAAGTACGAGCCCAGCCTGGTCAACGCGGTGGTCGGCTGGCTGCGGGACGACGTGCTGGTGGTGCCGCACGACAACGTCTACCCCAAGGGGCAGTCGGACGCGGAGGCCAAGAAGCAGAACGCCGAGGAGTTCGCGTCCTCCGAGGACAGCGCCCGCACCGCGGCGCTCAAGCAGCTGGGCATCCCGGTGGGCAGCGAGCTGATCGTGAAGTCGGTCACCGCGGGAGCCCCGGCCGAGGGCCGGCTGCACGCGGGTGACCAGATCGTGGCGGTGGACGGCGCGCCCGCCGACTCGGCGGACCAGGTGGTCGCGGCGGTCACCAGGCACAAGCCGGGCGAGTCGGTGGTCTTCACCGTCGTGCCGCGGGTCAAGGACGCGAACGGCGCCGCCGCGGCGGGCGGGAAGACCGACGTCACCGTCCCGACCGTACGGGCCAAGGACCTCGACCCGAAGGCCCCGGCCGAGCGGGCCGAGCTCGCGGTGGTCGGCATCGGCACCGGGATCCGGCACACCTACCCGTTCCAGATCGACATCGGCCTGCAGGACGTCGGCGGCCCGAGCGCCGGTCTGATGTTCTCGCTCGGCATCATCGACAAGCTCACGCCCGGCGGGGACCTCACCGGCGGCAAGTTCGTGGCCGGCACCGGGACCATCGACGACGACGGCAAGGTCGGCCCGATCGGCGGCATCTCGATGAAGCTCATCGCCGCCCGGGACGCCGGGGCCGAGTACTTCTTCACCCCGTCCTCGAACTGCGCCGAGGCGGCCAAGAACGTCCCGTCCGGGCTGACCCTGATCAAGACGGACACGCTGGACGGCGCGCTGAAGTCGCTGGAGCAGGTCCGCTCCGGGCAGGCCGCCGCGCTGCCCTCCTGCGCGGCCGGGTAGCGGCCGGGCAGCCGCCCGAGTGGCCGCCGCGCGGCCGCCCGGCAGGCACTCGGCAGCGGCCCGGCATGCAGGCACCCGGAAGCCGCCCGGCGGCCACCGGGCGGCTTCCGGAAGGCGTCAGGCGAAGGTCGCCAGCAGCGCGTCGGTCAGGCCGGGCACCAGGTCGGGACCGGTCAGCACCTCGCGGGCGACGTCCTTGGAGCGCAGCCGCAGGGCGATCTCCTTCTTGCCGCCGCGCAGCACCGCGGCGGTGATCCGCACCTCCTCGCGCTTGGGGTGGTTGGCCACCCACTCGGCGAGCTGGGCGTCGCTGGCCCCGCGCGGGCGGGACTGCTCGGCGCCCGGCGGCAGCATCATGCGCTCGACGACCAGGGCGCAGCCCGCCACGGAGTCGGGCCAGGCGATGGTGCCGAGGAACTTGTCGAGCTCCATGCCGGCCGGCAGCTCGTCCTGCTCGATCGGGGTCAGGCCGGCCTCGTCGCCCTCGGCGAGGCCGAGCTGCTTCGCGATCTTCGGGTTGGCCTTGCGCAGGGCGGCGCTGTCCACCAGGGCGAACAGCCGGGCCGGGAGGTCCCAGCCGAGGGTGGCGGCGTACTCGTCGATCTCCAGCGCGGCCCGGGTCAGCGGGGTGGCGGCCGGGAGCTTGGAGACGTCGTCGGGGGAGTTGTTCAGATCAGACGCGTCGGACATGCCTCAATCCTCACACGCCGGGCGGGGCGCGCTCGCCGGGCGGGGCGCCGCGGGCCCGCCGGCGGGCGCCGGGAGGGCCGGAGCGGCGGTGGCGGGGACGGGCGGCGGCGGGCGGGCGTCGTAACCGTCTGCTAACGGTGGGAACTCGGCCAAAGCCTGGTTAAGTTGCTCTGACGACCGACTCCATTCAGACGACACAGCCGAGGTGCCACCGTGGTCTTCCAGATGCCCGAACGCTCAGGGCCGGGTTTCCGGCGCAGGGTAGGCCCGCCCTCCCGGCGAGCGCGGGTGGCCCTGCTGACCTTGGGCGTGCTCGCGGTGCTCTTCCTGTTGTTCGTCATGTTCGCGGGTTTCTGGACGGACTGGCTGTGGTTCAGGTCGGTCCACTTCTCCTCGGTGTTCACCACCCAGCTGTGGACGAAGATCGGCCTGTTCGCGGTCTTCGGCCTGCTGATGGCGGTGATCGTCGGCTTCAACGTCTGGCTGGCGCACCGGCTGCGGCCGCCGCTGTCGGCGATGTCGGTGGAGCAGCAGAGCCTGGACCGGTACCGCTCGGGCCTGGCGCCGTTCAAGCGCTGGGCGCTGATCGGCGTCTCGCTGGTGATCGGCCTGGTGGCCGGCGCCGCGGCCTCCGGCCAGTGGCGGACCTGGCTGATGTGGACGAACTCGACCTCCTTCGGTGAGAAGGACTCGCAGTTCGGCATGGACGTCTCGTTCTACGCCTTCGACCTGCCGTTCTACGAGTTCGTGCTGGGCTTCGCGTTCAGCGCGGTGATCGTCTCGCTGCTGACCTCGGCGCTGGTGCACTACCTGTACGGCGGGCTGCGGCTGCAGGGCCCGGGCCGCCGGGCGAGCGTGGGCGCGCAGGGGCACCTGGCGGTGCTGCTGGGCGTCTTCGTGCTGCTGAAGGCCGTCGCGTACTGGCTGGACCGGTACGCGCTGGCGGTGAAGACCGGCTCGTACAAGGGCGTCTCGGGCTGGACGGGCCTGCGCTACGTGGACGCCAACGCGTTCCTGCCGGCCAAGACCATCCTGTTCTTCGTCGCGATCATCTGCGCGGTGCTGTTCTTCCTGACCCCGATCCGCCGCACCTGGGCCCCGGCCCTGATCGGCCTGGGGCTGATGGTGCTGTCGGCGGTGCTGATCGGCGGGCTGTACCCGGCGATCGTGCAGCAGTTCCAGGTCAAGCCGAACGAGCAGGCCAAGGAGACGCCGTACATCCAGAAGAACATCGACGCCACCCGCCAGGCGTACGGGATCGCGGACGCGCAGACCACCCAGTACACCCCGCAGGGCACCACCAACGCCGAGGCGCTCAAGCCGGACGCGCAGACCGTCGCCGACATCCGGCTGCTGGACCCGAACGTCGTCTCGCCGGCGTTCCAGTCGCTGGAGCAGCAGCGCAACTACTACGCCTTCCCGAACACGCTGGACGTGGACCGCTACGGCTCCGGGCAGGACAAGCAGGACAGCGTGATCGGCCTGCGCGAGCTGGACCTCAACGGCGTTCAGCGCAACTGGATCAACGACCACTTCAAGTACACCCACGGCTACGGCGCGGTGGTCGCCAAGGGCAACCAGGTCGACGACAAGGGCCAGCCGGTGTTCACCGAGTCGGGTCTGCCGGCCACCGGCACGCTGGGCGACTACCAGCAGCGGATCTACTACGGCGAGAAGACCACCACGTACTCGATCGTCGGCGGCGCCAACAAGGAGATCGACTACACCGATCCCAAGACCGGCCAGAACGCCGAGTACACCTACACCGGTGGCAGTGGCGTCTCGCTGGACAACCCGCTGACCCGGGCCGCGTACGCGGTGCGCTTCGCCGAGCCGCAGATCCTCTACGCGGGGGCGATCACCGACGGCGCCAAGGTCATCTACAACCGGACGCCGAAGGAGCGGGTGGAGAAGGTCGCGCCGTGGCTGTCGATCGACGCCGACGCGTACCCGGTGGTGCAGGACGGCCGGGTGCTGTGGGTGCTGGACGGCTACACCACCTCGGACGGCTTCCCGTTCTCCTCGAAGACGACGCTGGGCGCCGCCACCAAGGACTCGCTGACCAACCAGCGCGGTGAGCTGCTGAGCGCCGCCAACCAGGTCAACTACATCCGCAACTCGGTCAAGGCCACGGTGGACGCCTACACCGGCGAGGTGAAGCTCTACCAGTGGGACGACAAGGACCCGGTCCTGAAGACCTGGATGAAGGCCTTCCCGGGCAGCGTGGAGCCGAAGGCGGACATCCCGCAGACGCTGCTGCCGCACCTGCGCTACCCGCAGGACATGTTCAAGGTGCAGCGCGACCTGCTCGGCCAGTACCACGTCACGGACGCCAACTCCTTCTTCAACGGCAGTGACATCTGGCAGACCCCGGTGGACCCGACCAGCGACACCAAGCAGGTCCAGCCGCCGTACTACGTGACGGTGCGGATGCCGGACACCAACGCCGCGAGCTTCTCGCTGACCAGCACCTTCGTGCCCAACGGGCGGCCGAACCTGGCGGCGTTCATGGCCGTCAACGCGGACCCGGGGGACGACTACGGGAAGATCCGCATCCTGAAGATGACCGGCGAGAGCGGCGCCCCCGGCCCCGGCCTGGTGCAGTCGAAGTTCAACTCCCGCCAGGAGGTGGCCTCGCAGATCTTCGCGCTGAAGAGCGGCGGGGACGCCGAGCTGGAGTACGGCAACCTGCTGACCCTGCCGGTCGGCGGCGGACTGCTCAACATCGAGCCGGTGTACGTGCGCGGTCGCGGCGCCAAGTACCCGACGATGCAGAAGGTCCTGGCGGTGTACGGGGACGACAACGTGGCGTTCGAGGACACCCTGGAGGCCGCGCTGAAGAAGGTGTTCGGCGGGGCGCCCCCGTCGACCACCCCGACCGTGCCGTCCACGCCGGGCAACGGGACCACCCCGACCACCCCGACGACGCCCACCACGCCGGCGCCGGGCGGGACGATCTCGCCGGAGCTCCAGAAGGCGATCTCGGACGCGCAGAAGGCGTACGGGGACAGCCAGGCCGCGCTCAAGAACGGTGACTGGACGGCCTACGGCACCGCCGAGAAGGCGCTCGGCGACGCGCTGAAGGCCATCGACGCGGCGCGCGGCGGCAGCCCGGCGCCCGCCCCGACCGGCACTCCCGCCCCGGGGGCCACCGGCGGCGGATCGCCCGCGCCGCAGCCGTAGGCCCGGCCGTGGCCCGCTGAGCTGCGGCAACCGTTTTCCGTTCCACCCCGCGTCCGTGCTATGGTTCAACCACCGACGCGGGGTGGAGCAGCTCGGTAGCTCGCTGGGCTCATAACCCAGAGGTCGCAGGTTCAAATCCTGTCCCCGCTACAAAGGCCAGAGGCCCGGAGGATCCTTCCTCCGGGCCTCTGGTGTTTTCCGCGCCGTCCTCGTCGCCGTTCTCGTCCCGGAAGCGGCGGGAACCGCTCCGGTACTATCGACCGTCGCCAAGGAGGACGGCAGCGGGGTTTGTGAGGTTGAAGTGTCGGGAAATCGACAAAGCGCCGAAGCAATTTCGTCGGCTTCGGGTCGGCCCCGCCGGAATTCGGCCGGGGCAGGTGTACGCGGGTACTGGGTGATGCGACGATGGGACACATGGGGGACGGTGCACGGCCGCTGACCGGCCGTCGGGTCCGGCGCCTCTCCTGGGAGTCCCCCCGGCCGCACGCCGGGGCACGATGCCGCGACACTCTGGGGGAGCGGGAGTCGGCATGAGGCTGATCGGCAAGTCAGGCGCCAAGTCCTCGGCGGCCGCCGAGGCGGACACCGACGCCTGGGCGGAGAGCACCGCCAGCCGCCCCGGAGCCCTGCCCGCCCAGCGCACCAGCGGACTGTCCGAGCGCCCCCCGGTCCCGGGCTACGGGCCCGACAGCCTGGTCCACGTGTCGACCCGTCAGTTCGCCGCCGCCGTCGGCGCGTACGGGGACCAGGCCGACGGGGAGCCGGGCGCCGGCGCCGCACTCGACCCGGCCGGCCTCGACTCGACCAGCTTCGAGACCGCCCTCGCCGCCCGCGAGTCCGCCGCGCTGGAGGCCCGCCACCGGCAGGCCGCCGACAGCGGGGACCCGGACGCCGCCAGTCGGCTCGGCACCCTGCTGCTGCGCCGGGGCGAACTGGAGGACGCCGAGCCCTACCTGCGCGCCGCCGCGGCCGCCGGGGTGCGCGCCGCCGCCAACAACCTCGGCGTGCTGCTGCACCAGCAGGGCCACCGGGCCGAGGCCGCCCAGTGGTGGCGCCAGGCCGCCGTGGCCGGCAGCGCCCCGGCCGCGCACGCGCTCGGACTGCAACTGCGGGACCAGGGCGAGGAGGAGGCCGCCGAGTACTGGCTGCACTTCGCCGCCGACCACGGCCACCCGCTGGGCGCCTACGCCCTGGGCGACCTGATGGAGCACCGGCGCGACGTGCGCGCCGAGCGCTGGTTCAAGGTCTCCGCCGACGCCGGGCACCGGGAGGCCTCCTACCGGCTGGCCCGGATGCGCGAGGCCGCCGGGGACAAGGAGACCGCCGAGACCTGGTACCGCACCGCCGCCGCCCGCAGCCACGCCCGCGCCGCACTGCGCCTGGGCGTGCTGCTGGAGGAGCGCGCCCGCACCGACCGGTCGCTGCTGGACGAGGCGGCCCGCTGGTACCGGCAGGCCGCGCAGAACGGGGAGTCCCGCGCGGCCTGCGCGCTGGGCTTCCTGCTGCGCGACGCCGGGGACCCGGCGGCCGCCGCCGAGTGGTGGCAGGAGGCCGCCGAGGCCGGGGACGGCAACGCCGCGAACGCGCTGGGGGCGCTGCACGCCGGCCGCGGCGAGGCCGCCGCGGCCGAGCGCTGGTACCGCGCCGCGCTGGACGCGGGCGACCAGAACGGCGCCTTCAACCTCGGCCTGCTCTGCGCCGGCACCGGCCGCGAGCAGCAGGCCGAGCAGTGGTACCGCCGGGCCGCGTACGCCGGGCACCGGGAGGCCTGCAACGCGCTGGCCGTGGTGCTGCTGCAGCGCGGCGACGAGTCCGGTGCCCAGCCCTGGTTCTCCAAGGCGGCCGAGGCCGGCAGCGTGGACGGCGCCTTCAACCTCGGCGTGCTGCACGCCGGGCGCGGCGAGCAGCAGCAGGCCCAGGAGTGGTACGCGCGGGCCGCGGCCGAGGGGCACGGCGAGGCGGCGCTGCAGCTCGCGGTCGTCCAGGAGCAGCGCGGCAACCTGGCCGGGGCGCTGGAGCGTTACCGGCAGGCGGCGGCCGGCGGCTCGGCCGAGGGCGCGTTCCGGCTGGCCTCGCTGCTGGACCGGCGCGGGGACGCGGACGCCGAGGCCGAGCACTGGTACGCGCTGGCCGCCGACGCCGGGCACCGCCGGGCGCAGGTCCGGATGGGTGTGCGGGCGGCCGAGCGAGGGGCGCTGGAGATCGCCGAGAGCTGGTACCGGCGGGCCGCGGAGGCGGGCAGCCGCAGCGCCGCGTTCAACCTGGGGCTGCTGCTGGCCCGGCAGGACAGCGAGGCGGAGGCGATGCTCTGGTACACCCGGGCCGCCGACGCGGGGCACGGCCGGGCGGCGCTGCGGCTGGCGCTGCTCGCGCTGCGGCGCGGGGAGCCGATGCAGGCGGAGAACTGGTGCCGTCGGGCGATCGACTCCGGGCCGGCCGAGGTGGCGGAGCGGGCCGGGCGGCTGCTGGGCGCGCTGAACGCCGAGTTGAGCGCCTGACCCGCCGGCCCGCGCGGCTGTGCTGCCCGGTCGGTCGGGCGAACCGGCCGGTCAGGGGCGGCAGTTCGGGCACAGGCCGCGGTAGGTGACCTCGGCGGCGGTGACCGTGAATCCGAAGCGCTCGGCGGCGGGGAGGGCGGCGAGCGGGTCGCCCTGCGGGTGGACGTCGCGGATCGCGCCGCAGCCCGAGCAGATCAGGTGCTGGTGGGCGCGGTGCGCGTTGGGGTCGTAGCGCTTGGCGCGGCCGTCGGTGGCGACCTCCATGACCTCGCCGAGGGCGACGAGTTCGCCGAGCGTGTTGTAGACGGTGGCGCGGCTGATCTCCGGCAGCCGGGCCGTCGCCCGGGCGTGCACCTCGTCCGCGGTGAGGTGGACGTGCTCCCCGTCCAGGACCTCGGCCACGACCCGGCGCTGCGAGGTCAGCCGCCAGCCTCTCGCGCGCAGTCTCTCCAGCAGGTCGCTCATGCCATCCAGAGTAGGTCACGCTCCGAGATTGGTTCCAGTGTTGACTTGGACAAAGTCCAAGTTAGGATCGAGTCATCACGACCGGACACCGCGGAGGCACTCCCATGACGACCCAGGACGAGCAGCGCCCGACCCTGACCACGGAGGCGGGTGCCCCCGTCGCCGACAACCAGAACACCGAGACGGCGGGCGTCGGCGGCCCGGCGCTCATCCAGGACCAGCTGCTGTTCGAGAAGCTCGCGCACTTCAACCGCGAGCGGATCCCGGAGCGCGTGGTGCACGCCCGAGGCGCCGGCGCGTACGGCACCTTCACCGTGACCGCCGACGTGACGCCCTGGACCCGGGCGGCGTTCCTGTCCGGGGTCGGCAAGCAGACCGAGGTCTTCCTGCGCTTCTCCACCGTGGCGGGCAACCTCGGCGCGGCCGACGCGGTGCGCGACCCGCGCGGCTTCGCGCTGAAGTTCTACACCGAGGAGGGCAACTACGACCTCGTCGGCAACAACACCCCGGTGTTCTTCATCAAGGACGCCATCAAGTTCCCCGACTTCATCCACACCCAGAAGCGGGACCCGTACACCGGCTCGCAGGAGGCGGACAACGTCTGGGACTTCTGGGGCCTGTCGCCCGAGGCCACCCACCAGGTGACCTGGCTGTTCGGCGACCGCGGCATCCCGGCCTCCTACCGGCACATGAACGGCTACGGCTCGCACACCTACCAGTGGCAGAACGAGGCCGGCGAGCACTTCTGGGTCAAGTACCACTTCAAGACCGACCAGGGCATCCGCAACCTCACCCAGGCCGAGGCCAACACCCTCGCCGGCGAGGACCCGGACAGCCACCAGCGCGACCTGCGCCAGTCGATCGAGCGCGGCGAGTTCCCCAGCTGGACGGTGCAGGTCCAGATCATGCCGGCGGCCGACGCGGCGAACTACCGCTTCAACCCCTTCGACCTGACCAAGGTCTGGCCGCACGCCGACTACCCGCCGATCGAGATCGGGAAGCTGGAGCTCAACCGCAACCCCGACAACGTCTTCGCCGAGGTCGAGCAGTCGGTGTTCTCCCCGGCGCACTTCGTGCCCGGCATCGGCCCGTCCCCGGACAAGATGCTCCAGGGCCGCCTGTTCGCGTACGCCGACGCCCACCGCTACCGGGTCGGCATCAACGCCGACCACCTGCCGGTGAACCGCCCGCACGCCACCGAGGCCCGCACCAACAGCCGCGACGGCCACCTGTACGACGGCCGCCACGGCCGGCAGAAGAACTACGAGCCGAACAGCTTCGGCGGCCCGGTGCAGACCGGCCGTCCGCTGTGGGCCGCGACCGCCGTCGACGGCCTCACCGGCACCCACGTCGCGCCCTCGCACGCCGAGGACGACGACTTCGTGCAGGCCGGCGACCTGTACCGGCTGTTCTCCGAGGAGGAGAAGCAGCGCCTGATCGGCAACCTGGCGGGCTTCATCGCCAAGGTCTCCGCCGACCGCGAGGACATCGTGGAGCGGGCGGTCGACAACTTCCGCAAGGCCGACGCCGACTTCGGGCAGCGGCTGGACGCGGCGGTCCGGGAGCTGCGCAAGCAGTAGGGCGTCCTCGACGGACCCCGGCACCGGGCCGGGAACGGCGGCGGCCCCCTGACCTGCTCCCACTGGTCAGGGGGCCGCGACCACGTCCGGACACGGACGCCGGCTCCGGGCCCGGCCCGTGCGCCCGCGCGGGGGCGTCAGACGGAGAGCCGGCGCAGGGCCTCCTCGTGCAGCAGGCCGTTGGAGGCGACGGCGTCGGCGCCGCCGGGGCCGGGCACGCCGTCAAGACCGGTGAAGCGGCCGCCGGCCTCCTCCACGATGACGCAGTTGGCCGCCATGTCCCACAGCGACAGCTCGGGCTCGGCGGCGATGTCGACGGCGCCCTCGGCGACCATCATGTAGGACCAGAAGTCGCCGTAGGCGCGGGTGCGCCAGCAGGCCCGGGTGAGGTCCAGGAACGGGTCGAGCCGGCCGCGCTCCTCCCAGCCGCTGAGCGAGGAGTACGAGAAGGACGCGTCCTCGATCCGGGAGACGCCCGAGACGCGCAGCCGGGAGGCCTTGGCCAGGCTGCGGCCGCCGAACGCGCCGAGGCCCTTGGCGGCCCACCAGCGGCGCTGGAGCGCGGGGGCGGAGACGATGCCGACCACCGGGCGCTCGACGCCGTCCGGGCCGTCCTCCAGCAGGGCGATCAGGGTGGCCCAGACCGGCACGCCGCGGATGTAGTTCTTGGTGCCGTCGATCGGGTCGATCACCCAGCGGCGCGGACCCGAGCCCTGGAGGCCGAACTCCTCGCCGAGGACGGCGTCGCGCGGGCGGGCGCGCTGGAGCACGCTGCGCACCAGCTCCTCGGCGGCCTTGTCGGCGTCGCTCACCGGGGTGAGGTCGGGCTTGGTCTCGACCTTCAGGTCGAGGGCGCGGAAGCGCTCCAGGGTGACCGAGTCGGCCGAGTCGGCGAGGACATGGGCGAGTCGGAGATCGTCGTGGTAGTCGGCCATGCCCGAAACCCTAGCGAGCCCGTCCCGATCGGCACAGCCGGGCCCGCGCGGTGGGCGCGCCGTGCGGGCGCGCGCCGGGCCGGCCGGTGCGCCGGGGGCCTCAGTGCGCCGTGCCGCTGAGCTGGAGGCCGATGACGCCGGCGACCACCAGCGAGATCGAGACCAGCTTGAGCACCGAACTGCTCTCGTCCAGGAAGACCATGCCGTAGACCGCGGTGCCGGCCGCGCCGATGCCCGTCCACACCGCGTACGCGGGGCCGACCGGCAGGCTCTTCAGGGAGAGGGTGAGCAGGCCGAAGCTGCCGAGGGCGAACACGCAGAAGCTGATGGTGGGCCAGAGCTTGGTGAAACCCTCGCTGAGCTTGAGGTTGATCGCGAAGCCGGTCTCCAGCAGGCCGGCCAGGACCACCAGGGCCCATGCCATCGCGTGCCCTCCCTGTCGATCGACGGTCGGACCGCGGATGGCCCGTCCTTCCTATGATCACCAGGTCGGCCCGCTCCGACACCTCGAACGGGCCGCCGGACCCCGGAAACGGCCGGGACCGGCGGGGCTCAGTCGGCCTCGCCCTCCTTGCTGGCCAGCAGCCGGCGCAGCGAGTAGAGCCGGGCGGCCTCGGCGTGACCGTCGGCGACCCAGGCGTCCAGCGCGCAGTCCGGCTCGTCGTGGCTGCACGCGCGCGGGCAGTCGACGGTGCCCGGCTCCAGGTCGGGGAAGGCGTGGATGACCCGGGACGGGTCGATGTGCGAGAGGCCGAAGGAACGGAAGCCGGGGGTGTCGATCACCCAGCCGGGGTTCAGCGCCTTCTTCGAGCCCGGCTTCGCGCCGGGCGGCGGGGGCAGCCGCAGCGCCAGGGCCGAGACGGTGGTGTGCCGGCCGCGGCCGGTGACGGCGTTGACGTGCCCGGTCTGCCGCCGGCGGTCCGGGACGAGCGCGTTGACCAGGGTGGTCTTGCCGACCCCGGAGTGGCCGATGAACACCGTGGAGAGCCCGCGCAGGTGCTCGCGGACGGCCTCGGCGCCGGTGGTCTCCAGCTCGTCGCGGCGGGTCACCACGTACGTGATGCCCAACGAGGCGTAGGAGTCCAGCAGCGTCGACGCCGGGGCGAGGTCGGACTTGGTGAGCACCAGCAGCGGCTCCATGCCGGCGTCGTAGGCCGCCACCAGGCAGCGGTCGATCAGCCGGGGGCGCGGCTCCGGGTCGGCCAGGGCGGTGACGATGGCCAGCTGCTCGGCGTTGGCGACCACGATCCGCTCGTACGGGTCGTCGTCGTCCGCGGTGCGCCGCAGCACCGAGCCGCGCTCCTCGACCCGGACGATCCGGGCCAGGGTGTCGGCGTCCCCGGAGAGGTCGCCGACCAGGTTGACCACGTCGCCGACGACGACGCCCTTGCGGCCCAGCTCACGGGCCTTCATGGCGACGACCTCGCGCTCCTGCTTCGTCCCCGGGTCGATCAGACAGGTGATCCGGCCGCGGTCGACGGTCAGCACCATCGCCTCGGCGGCGTCCTCGTGCTTGGGCCGGATCCGGGTCCGCGGCCGGGAGCCCCGGCGGGCGGGGCGGTTGCGGATGTCGTCCTCGTCGGCGTCCTTGCCGTAGCGGCGCATGTGCTCAGTCTCCGCTCAGACGTCCGCCGCTGCTTCGCCGAGCAGCTCGGACCACATCCCGGGGAAGTCGGGCAGGGTCTTGGCGGTGGTGGCCACGTTCTCGACCTCCACGCCCGGCACGGCGAGGCCGAGCACGGCGGCGGCGGTGGCGAGGCGGTGGTCCTCGTAGGTGTGGAAGACGCCCCCGTGCAGCGGGCGCGGGCGGATCAGCAGACCGTCCTCGGTCTCGGTGACGTCGCCGCCCAGAGCGTTGATCTCCTTGGCGAGCGCGGCGAGCCGGTCGGTCTCGTGCAGGCGCAGGTGGGCGATGCCGTACAGGTGCGACTCGGAGTCGGCGAGCGCCGCGACGGCGGCGATCACCGGGGTGAGCTCGCCGACGTCGTGCAGGTCGGCCTCGATGCCGTGGATCCGGCCGGTGCCGGTGAACTGCAGGCCCTCGTCGGTGAACTCGCAGGCGCCACCCATCCGGGTGTAGATCTCGCGCAGCTGGTCACCGGGCTGGGTGGTGTGCTTCGGCCAGTCCCGCACGGTGACCCGGCCGCCGGTGACCAGGGCGGCGGCGAAGAACGGCGCCGCGTTGGAGAGGTCCGGCTCGACCACCAGGTCGCGTCCGAGCAGCGCGCCGGGGGTGACCCGCCAGACGCCCTTCTCGCCGCCGTCCTCGGGGGCGTCGACCTGGACGCCGGCCAGGCGCAGCATCTCCACCGTCATCCGGATGTGCGGCAGCGACGGGACCGGGCCGCCGACGTGGCGGACCTCGATGCCGTGGTGGTAGCGGGCGCCCGAGAGCAGCAGGGCGGAGACGAACTGGGACGAGGAGGAGGCGTCCAGCTCGACCGGGCCGCCGTCCAGCGAGCCGGTGCCGTGCACGGTGAGCGGGAAGGCGCCGCGGCCGCCGTCCTCGATCCGGGCGCCGAGCGCGCGCAGGGCGTCGATCACGCCGTGCTGGGGGCGCTCGTAGCAGCGCGGGTCGCCGTCGAAGTGCACCGGGCCGTCGGCGAGGACGGCGAGCGGGGGCAGGAAGCGCATCACGGTGCCGGCGTTGCCGACGTCGATCGAGGCGGGCCCGAACAGCGCGGGGGCGGGGATGACCCGCCAGGCCTCGCCGCCGCCGGTGCCGCCGGAGTCGTTGTTGACCTTCTCCTCGATGGTGACCCCGAGGGCGCGCAGGCCGTCGGCCATCAGCTGGGAGTCGCGGCTGCGCAGCGGGCGCCGCACCCAGCCCGGCCCGTCGGCGAGCGCCGCCAGCACCAGGGCCCGGTTGGTGACCGACTTGGAGCCGGGGATGCTGATGGTGGCGTCGACGGGGCTGGTCGCGACGGGGGCGGGCCACAGGGTCTCGGTCATGGGGCAAGTCTAGGGCTCGCAAAGAGACCCCCCGCGTCGGCCGGACGCGCCGGTGGCGGCCCGGCGGTGCGCCGCTGGCGGGCTAGTGCAGGGGCTGGAGCAGCCAGGCCGCGCCGAGGGCGAGGCAAGCGAGGGCGACCAGCAGGAAGACGGTGACCCAGGCGAGGGCGGGGACGTGGGTGAGCCGGGCGAGCTGGTCGGCGTCGGAGTCGCGGGCCCAGCCGATCCGGCGCTGGTGCTGGAGCTCCAGGACGGGGCGGACGGCGCCGAAGAGCAGGAACCAGCAGCCGAGGTAGGCGAAGCCGGCCTGGACCTCGGCACTGCCGAACCAGGAGACCAGGAAGAAGGCGCCGCCGGCGACGAGCACGGTCAGGAAGCCGAAGGCGTTGCGGATGCGCAGGAGCAGGGCGAGCAGCAGCAGGATCGCCAGCCAGAGCAGCAGGGTGATCCGGTCGGCGGCGAGCAGGGCGGCGCAGCCGAGGCCGAGCAGGGCCGGGGCGGTGTAGCCGGCGGCGGCGGTGAGGACCATGCCCGGGCCGGTGGGGCGGCCGTAGGAGAGGGTCAGTCCGGAGGTGTCCGAGTGCAGCCGGATGCCGGCCAGCTTGCGGCCGGTGACCAGGGCGATCAGGCCGTGGCCGCCCTCGTGGGCGATGGTCACGGCGTTGCGGGCGACGTGCCACAGCGGGCGGGCCAGGACGGTGAGCAGGGCGGCGGCGCCGGTGGCCAGGACCAGCCAGCCGGGCGGGGCGCTCTGGGTGCCGGTCACCTGGCTCCACAGCTCGCCGAGGGTCTGGTCGTTCGTGTTCATCGGTTCCTCTCCGCCTCCGTCCGTCGCACCGGGCCTCGCGTTGGGCCGTTCGGGGCAGCCTCCCATGCGGGGACGGGCGGGAGGGAGCGGGCGGTTCTGGTCCGTGGAGGAACGGGTGCCGAGGAGCGGCGGCATGGCAAGCTGGCCCGCATGTGCGGTCGGTTCGCAGCCAGCAGCAAGCCCGAGGACGTCGTCGAACTGTTCGGCGTCGAGCACTGGGACCCCGAGGAGACCCTGGACCCGAACTGGAACGTCGCGCCGACCAACAGCGCGTTCGTGGTGCTGGAGCGGCTGAGCAGGGAGGAGCGGCCGCGGCCGGTGCGGCAGCTGCGGGTGCTGCGCTGGGGGCTGGTGCCGCAGTGGTCGAACTCCGCCGAGACGGCGGTGAAGATGATCAACGCCCGGTCGGACACGGTGCACGAGAAGCCCTCGTACCGCCAGGCCTTCGCCGCACGCCGGTGCGTCCTTCCGGTGGACGGCTACTACGAGTGGCAGACGGTGCCGGGGGAGCGCGGCAAGGCGCGCAAGAAGCCGTACTTCGTCTCCCGGGCGGACGGCACCCCGCTGGCGCTGGCCGGGCTGTACGAGTTCTGGCGCGACCGGACGGTGCCGCCGGGGCACCCGCGGGCCTGGCTGGTGACCTTCACGATCGTCACCACGGACGCCGAGGAGTCGCTGGCGCCGATCCACGAGCGGATGCCGCTGTTCCTGGACCGGGAGGACTGGGACGCGTGGCTGGACCCGCGGCTGACCGACCCGGACGGGCTGCGCCGGCTGCTGATACCCCCGCCGCCGGGCGCGCTGCTGGCCACCCCGGTGTCGCCGGCGGTCGGCAGCATCCGCAACAACGGTCCGGAGCTCAAGGAGCCGTGGACCGAGGTCGAGACCACCCTGTTCTGAGATCGCCCCTGTTCTGAGACCGCCCTGTTCGGCGGTCGCCCTGTTCCGAGACCGCCCTGTTCCGAGACCCGTTCCGGGCCCTCCCCGCCGGACCTTCTGGAGTCACCGAGATGAGCACCACCGAACTGGTCCCCACCGAGGCCGGCCAGGCCCGGATCACCTACCACCGGGCCGCGGATCCGGTGGCCGTGCTGGCGCTCGGCCACGGCGCGGGCGGCGGGATCGAGGCCCGGGACCTGGTGGCGCTGGCCGGGGCGCTGCCGGCCCGGGGGATCACCGTGGCGCTGGTGGAGCAGCCCTGGCGGGTGGCGGGGAAGAGGCTCGGCCCGGCGCCGAGGACGCTGGACCTCGGCTGGCGGCCGGTGGCCGAGCGGCTGGCCGGGCCGGGGGTGCCGCTGGTGGTGGGAGGCCGCAGTGCCGGGGCGCGGGTGGCCTGCCGGACGGGCGCGGGGACGGGGGCGGTCGGGGTGGTGGCGCTGGCGTTCCCGCTGCACCCGCCGGGCAAGCCGGAGAAGAGCCGGGCCGAGGAGCTGCTGGAGTCGGGGCTGCCGACGCTGGTGGTGCAGAGCGCGGCGGACCCGTTCGGCGGGCCGGCGGAGTTCCCGGAGCTGCCGGCGGGGCACGAGCTGGTGGCGGTGCCGTACGGCAGCCACGGCTTCGAGGTGCCCAAGCGGGCGCCGGTGGGGCAGCAGGAGGTGCTGGACCTGATCTGCTCCTCGGTGGGGGACTGGGTGCTGGGTCTGGTGTGAGCCCGTGAGCGGGGAGTTTCCACTCGATCGCTCGTGCGAGTGAATGGTGCGCCTGGGCGGGAATGCGGGCGGGGAGCGGGTGGTTGTCGTGTCCGTCAGCACGAGTCACCGGTGAGAGGCAGGGCAGATGGGTTCGATCGCGTGCCCCGAACGGCCTGAGGAGCGCGAGGCCACCGCGGCGTTCGCCCCCTCCTGGTCGGAGTGGCTCGACGCGGGCGAGAAGCCCGTCAGCCCTATATCCTCCATTTCTGGACGGCCCGCCGTGGGCCGCGCCCGTCATGCCGAGGAGGTGGGTCCGGTCGTCGGGACCGAGCACGAGGCCGATCCGGGCCGTGGCCCGGGCGACGCCATGCCCGAGGGCGAGGCGCTCACCGGTGAGGAGCTGGCCGAGGCGATCGGTGAGGACACCTACCGGGTGTCGGCGGAGGAGAGCGAGGAGGCCCGGCGGGAGCGCTTCGAGCGCGACGCCCTGGGCTACCTGGATCCGATGTACTCGGCGGCGCTGCGCATGACGCGCAACCCGGCCGACGCGGAGGACCTGCTCCAGGAGGCGTTCGCCAAGGCGTACGCGTCCTTCCACCAGTTCCGTGAGGGGACGAACCTCAAGGCCTGGCTGTACCGCATCCTCACCAACACGTTCATCAACTCGTACCGCAAGAAGCAGCGGGAGCCCCAGCGCACCGCGGCGGAGGAGATCGAGGACTGGCAGCTGGCCAGGGCCGAGTCGCACATGTCGACCGGTCTGCGCTCGGCCGAGACCCAGGCGCTCGACCACCTCCCCGACAGCGACGTGAAGGACGCGCTCCAGGCCATCCCGGAGGAATTCCGGATCGCCGTCTATCTCGCGGACGTGGAAGGCTTTGCGTACAAGGAGATCGCGGACATCATGGGTACTCCCATCGGTACGGTGATGTCCCGGCTGCACCGCGGCCGCCGTCAGCTGCGCGGCATGCTGGAGGATTACGCCCGTGAGCGCGGGCTCGTCCCGGCCGGCAGCGGGGCAGGGCAGGAAGCGAAGGGCTCGGGCTCATGAGCTGCGGCGATCCGCACGAAACCGAGTGTGGCGAGGTCCTCGACCACCTCTATGAATTCCTCGACAACGAGATGCCCGAGGGCGACTGCGCAAAGTTGCGCGTCCACTTCGAGGAGTGCTCGCCCTGCCTGCGGCAGTACGGGCTGGAGCAGGCGATCAAGGCACTGATCAAGCGTTCCTGCGGGTGCGACGACACCCCGACCGACCTGCGCAGCAAGGTGCTGGCCAGGATCGACTCGATCCGGGCCGGGCAGCGCTCGGGCGAGCCGGTGGTGGTCGCGGTGGAGACCACCGTCGAGCTGCACGTCGAGTCGGCCCGGCCCGCGCCCGAGATCGACGGGCCGGCCGGGGCGGAGCAGTCCGGGCGCCCCGGCGCGCCGGTCGAGGCCGGCGCCCAGGTGGAGTGACGGCCCGTCGGGCGAACGCCCGTACGGCGGTCGGCCGGGTGGTCGACCAGCGGGCGCGGTAGTCCGTCGGCCCGCCGGTGCGGGCGGTTCGGACGGTTCGGACGGTTCGGGCAAGGAGTGCAGCGGCCCCGGGAGCGTGAGCTCCCGGGGCCGCTCCTGTTCTGCTCGCGTGCGCCGTCACTCGTCCGAGTGAGTTGGCGGTGCGCCAACTGCGCCGTTGCGCCATCATGCGTCCCCATGTCCGGACGGCGTCCTATTCTCCTGACGGACGCTCACCGTCGGTCCGCCCGACGTGTCGAGGCAATACCGGGTCCGTACGGCGGGGAGGTCGAGATCGCTACCGACTGTGGAGGATCGACCCTGCCGCGAGGGGCGGCGCGCTACCTGGTGGCCGTCCCGGTGGCGGCGCTGTGCTGCCTGGTGCCGCTGCTGCCCGCCGCGGCCGCCCCCGGGGTGCCGCACTGGCTCGGCGCTCCGGTGGACTGGCCCAAGGTCGGGCTGCTGGCCTTCCTGCACGGCTGCTGGGAGTCCCTGGCCCAGGGCCTGCCCACACCCTGCCTGGTGCTGGTGCGCCGGCTGCTGCGCCGGCCGGCGCTGCCCGAGCGCACCCCCGCCCGGCCCGGGGTGAACGCCTTCTTCCCGGTGCTGTTCGCCGGGGTGCTGATGCTCCCGCCGGCCGCCTCCGCCCTGGTGGCCGCCCCGGCCGCGGTGCTCGGCGGGCCGAACGGGCGCGGCTGCCGCCCGCGTCAGCTGTTCAACGGCTCCCAGCTCGCGCTGTGTGCCTTCGCCTCCTCGACCGCCTTCCACCTGCTGAGCGGCCCGCAGCTGCTGCTGGGCTCCCGCTTCCCGGCCGCGCTGCTGCCCGCGGCCGCGGCCGTCGCGGTGTTCTGCCTGGTCAACGGGGTGGTGGTGGGCGTCATGCTGATGCTCAGCGAGGGGCGCCGCCCCGGGGTGCTGCTGCGCGGGGCGCACTCGGTGTGCGGGCTGCCGGTGCTGGTGCACGCGGCCGGCGGGCTGATGGTCGCGGTGCTCTGGCAGGGCCCGTACGGCGCGTTCGCGGCGCTGCTCGCGCTGCTGCCGCTGTCGATCTCGGCCTGGGTGTTCGCCCAGGGCCAGCGCGAGCGGGACGCCCACCAGGCCACCGTGCAGTCGTTGGTGCAGGCCGTGGAGATCAAGGACTCCTACACCCGGGGCCACAGCGAACGGGTCGGCCTGGCGTCGGTGCTGATCGCCACTCAGCTCGGCATGGAGGCCGAGCGGCTGCGCACCCTGCGGTTCGCCGGGATCCTGCACGACGTCGGCAAGCTCGGGGTGGCCACCGAGCTGCTGCGCAGAAACGGTCCCCTGACCGAGGCCGAGCGCCGGGCGGTGGAGATCCACCCGGTGTACGGGTACGAGCTGGTGCGCGGCATCGACTTCCTCGGCGAGGCGCACGCCGGCATCCTGCACCACCACGAACGGATGGACGGCCGGGGCTACCCGAGCGGGCTGGCCGGCGAGCAGATCCCCGAGTTCGCCCGGATCATCTCGGTCGCCGACGCCTTCGACTCGATGACCTCCACCCGTTCCTACCGGCGCGGACGCCCGGTCAGCGAGGCGGTCACGGAGCTGGAGCGCTGCTCGGGCAGCCAGTTCGACCCGGTGATGGTGCGGGCGCTGATCGACGCGCTGGCCGGGCACGACTGGCAGCCGGTGGTGCATTCCGAGGACTCCATCCAGGCCGTGCCGGACATCCCGCTCGGGGTGCCCGAGCCGGTCCGGGCGGCACCGGGCCGGGTGCCGCCCCAGGGCGGGACCGTTCCCACGGCCGGGCAGCCGTGAGGGCCCCCGGCCGGGCCGCCGGCGGGCGCGTGACCGGCGGGCGCGGGGGTTCCGGGCGGGCGGCTCTGGGACGGACCGCCGCCGGGCGGGTGCTGCTCGGGGCCGAGGCGCTGCGGCCCCGGCTGCCGCGGCCCCGGTGGCCGCGACGAGGGGAGCTGCGGCGCGCGGTCCTGGGCCGCACGCCCTGCGGGCGCGCTCCGCGCGCGGTGCACGCTGCCGCCGCCGTGCTGCTGGCGCTCGCGCTGGGCGCGGTCGCGGTGCGCGGGGTCGCGGAACCCCGGGTCGCGCTGGCCTTCACCACGCTGATCGCGCTCGGCGAGTGCGTCCGCATCACCCTTCCGGGGGACCGCGAGCAAGCGCCGATCGGGGCGGCCGGCGCGCTCGCGTACGCCCTGCTCGGGCCGCTGCGGGGCGTGCCGACGGCGCACGGGACGCTCCAGGTGGTCGCCGTGACCGGGGCCGGCCTGCTGCTGGGCCGACTGGCCTGCCTCGTCCTGCCGCACCGCGCCGGCCCGGGGGGTCCGGGGGGCGCAGGGGGTCCGGGGGGTCCGGGCGCGCACCGCCGTCCGACCTGGGCCGACCCGGCCCGCCGCGACGGCGCCGCCCGCCGGCTGCTCGCCGTCGGCTTCGCCGGAGCCGTCTTCCAGCCGCTCTACAACGGCGGCATGGTCGACCGCTTCTCGCCCGAGGGCCCGGCGTACGGGGTGTTCCTGACCGCCGTCGCGGCCCTGGCCGCGCTCTGCGACGCGACCCTGGCGGCGCTGCTGCGCCGCTCCGGCGGCGGGCCGCGGTTCCCGGCGGCGCTGGAGGACGAGCTGCGCTCGCTGTTCGGCATCGGGTCGGCGATCGTCGCCACCGGGATGCTCGTCAGCCTCGCGGCCGGCGAGGTGGGGCTGTGGGCCCTGCCACTGTTCTGCACCCCGCTGCTGCTCGCCCAGGTGTCCTTCCGGCGCGCCGCCGCGGTGCGGGCCACCACCGGGCAGACCATCGCCAGCCTCGCCCGGGCCACCGAGGTGGCGGGGTACACCCCGCACGGGCACGCGCGCAGGGTCGCGGACACGGCGTGCGCGCTCGGCCGCGAGCTGGGCCTGGGTACCCGCGAGCTCGCCCTGTTGGAGTACGCCGCGCTGATGCACGACGTCGGCCAGCTGTCCCTGGTCGAGCCGGTGCCGGACGGCGCCACCGCGCTGCTCCCCGGCGCCGAGCAGCAGCGGATCGCCCGGCTCGGCAGCGAGGTGATCAGCCGCACCGGGGTGCCCCGGCAGGTCGCCGAGCAGGTCGCCCGGCTGGCCGACCCGTGCGCCGGGCCCGGCGCCTGCGCCGCCCCCGGGGAAGGCCCGGTGCCGCTCGCGTCCCGGATCATCCGGGTCGCCAACGCCCACGACGACCTGCTCACGGCGGCCCGCGGCCGGGGCGTCGGCGGGGCGGTCGGGCGGCTGGAGGTGCTGGAGGCGCTGCGGCTGGGCCGCGGCCGGATCTACGACGCCCGGGTGGTGGACGCCCTGGCCAGGGTGGGCGGCTAGGGCAGGACGGGTGGGAAGGGCAGGACGGGTGGGAAGGGCCGGCCGGCGGGCCGGGCCCGCGGGGGCCGCGCGGCCGGGTCCGTCCGCCACCGCCGAGGGCCCGGGTAACCGGGTTCCGGCCGTCAGGGGTTGAGCGGGCGGGATCGGACAGGCAGGCTGGGGAGGGGCGGGCCCCAACCTCGGCGGTGGGGAGCGCGGCCGGGGGCGGGCGTGGTTGGATGCGGTCGTAGCGTGGAACACCGACCCGGGGCACCGGGCCCCGAACGCCGTCCGAGGCGGGACGGGCACGGTGGCACGGGACTTGAGCGGACGACGACGGCAGGGACGAACGTGAGGATCTTCCACCGGGCACGGCACCGGCCGTCCGCCACCTGGCGGCAGACGACCGACCGGGCCTTCACGCTGATCGGCGACGGCCGCTACGAGGACGCCGGCGCGCTGCTGGTGATGGCCGCCGACCTGGAGCCGTGGCTCTCCGACTCCTGGTTCAACCTCGCCCTGCTGCACAAGTTCCGCCGGGACTGGGAGCAGGCCCGCTCGGCCGGCCTGCGCGCCGTCGCCCTGCTGGACCGCGAGCACGGCGCCCCCGACTGGTGGAACCTCGGCATCACCGCCACCGCCCTGCAGGACTGGCCGCTGGCCCGCCGCGCCTGGCAGGCGTACGGACTGAAGCTGCCCGGCGGCCCCGGCGGGCAGCAGGACGGCCCGGTCAGCCTGGACCTCGGCACCACGCCGGTGCGGCTGTCCCCGGAGGGCGAGTCCGAGGTGGTCTGGGGCCGCCGGCTGGACCCGGCCCGGATCGAGGTGCTGTCCATCCCGCTGCCGTCCTCCGGCCGCCGCTGGGGCGAGGTGGTGCTGCACGACGGCGCCCCGCACGGCGAACGGGTCACCGACGGTGTCGCCTACCCGGTGTTCGACGAGATCGAGCTGTGGGCGCCGTCCCCGGTGCCGACCTACGTGGTGCTGCTCCAGGCCGCCACCGCGGGAGACCGGGACGCGCTGGAGCAGCTGGTCGCCGACGCCGGCTACGCGGCCGAGGACTGGACCTCCTCGGTGCGGCTGCTCTGCCGGGCCTGCTCGGAGAGCCGGATGGCCTCCGACGACGGTGTCGCAGCCCACCACGACCCGCACGACGACGGCGACGCCGCCCACCCCGGCCACCTCAGCCACCTCAGCCAGGGCGGCGCGGCCGGGATGTCCTGGCTGGTCGAGCGCGAGTGCGGGATCGCCGCCCCGGCCCACCTCGTACGCACCCTGCTGGACCGCTGGGCCGCGGCCGCCCCCGGAAGCCGGGCTTACCGGGATCTCGAAGAAGTGTGCTGAGTACCCTGGTGAGGTACGCGTAGACCTATGGAAGCGGAAGACATGGCGGAGCAGCACGGGCACAACCACGACCACGACCACGAGCACGACGTGGAGGGGGCGGCGCCCGAGGCGCCCGTGAAGGTGATCGGCGAGGAGCCCGACCTCAGCAAGGGCACCGCCCGTCCGATCACCGTCGTCGGCAACCCGGTGCTGCACCGCGAGGTCAAGGACGTCACCGTCTTCGACGACGAGCTGTCCGCGCTGATCGACGACATGTTCCAGTCGATGTACGCCGCCGAGGGCGTCGGCCTCGCCGCCAACCAGATCGGCGTCGACCTCAAGGTCTTCGTCTACGACTGCCCGGACGACGAGGGCGTGCGCCACATCGGCCACGTGATCAACCCCGTGCTGGAGGAGTACCCGGCGGACCGCCGCCGCGACCTGGACGACGGCAACGAGGGCTGCCTCTCCGTCCCCACCGCGTACGCCGAGCTGGCCCGCCCGGACTACGCCGCGGTCACCGGCGTCGACAAGAACGGTCAGCCGATCCGCGTCGAGGGCACCGGCTTCTTCTCCCGCTGCCTCCAGCACGAGACCGACCACCTCTACGGCACCCTCTACATCGACAAGCTGTCGAAGCGGGACCGCAAGGACGCCCTGCGGCAGATGGCCGAGGGCACCCCGAAGTACGCGACCGTGGCGAACGACTGACGGTCCGTCGTGCACGAGGGCCGGGACACCGCGGGTGTCCCGGCCCTCGGCGTTCCGCCGGCCGCGCCGGACCCGGCCGGCGGCCTCGCGGGCGACCGGCTCCGGGGCGACCGGGTAGTCCCCGACCTGGCCGCCGGATCGGTCACGGGCTGAAGGCGCGCACCCGCGGCCCCGGACGTCCCCGGTGTCCGGGAGGGCGCGGCGATCCGTGTGGGGCGGCGGTCCGTGCGGGGAAGTCACGTCCGTCCGGGTGAGGTCCGGGTGGGCATCAGGCGGGCAGGGGCCGCTCCGGCTCCGGCTCCGGTTCGAAGGCGCGGAAGAGCGAGAGGTCGGGGGTGCGGCCGCGGATCGCGGTCCAGGCCTCGTGGAAGTCGCGCCGGACCTCGGACGGCGGCCACGGGGCGGGCCGCAGCTCCGGGGGGAGGAGCGGATCGAGCTCCAGGGCGTGGGTGAAGGCCTCGGCCAGGCGCAGCGCGGTGGCGACGAGCTCGACGGAGCCGCGGTCGGGGCCGAGGGGTTCCTCGGCCAGCGCGTCGGCGAGGGGCCGGTAGGCCTCGACCGTCCCGGCCGCCGGCCAGAGGTGTTCCGCGGTGGCGCCGGGGCCGGTGAAGCCCCGGCCGGTCAGGCGGGTGGCCTCCGCCGTGACCAGGTAGGCGTCGACGGTCGCCGCCGAGGCCTCGGCGGCCAGTTCGTCGAGCAGGTCGTGCGGGCTGACGTAGGCGCCGGGCGCGAGCGGTGCGGCGCCGAGCCGGGTCAGCGCGGTGCGCAGGGCGTCGCGTTCCGACCGGTGGCGTTCGGGGACGGAGAAGGTGTAGAGGCGCCACAGCCCGTCCCAGGGGGCGAGGCCGGCATCCTGCGCGTAGGCGAGGGCGACGAACCGGACGTCCAGGTCCGAGCGGATCCTGCCCCGGTCGGTCAGGACGAGCCGGCCCTTGCGGCCCCGCCCCTCCTGCCGCAGGACGCCCGCCGCCTCCAGCCGGCGAACGGCCAGCCGTACCGGCTGGTCCGACAGCCCGGCCGCCGCGGCGACGTCGTAGACGTAGTCGAGCGGGGCCGTGCCCTGCGGATCGAAGCAGGCCTCGACGACCGTACGCGGCGCGGGTCGGTACGGCGCGGCGTTCTGTGCGGACACGGGAGACCTCGGTTCTCGATCGCGCGCCCCGGGGGTGGGGCCGTCCGGTCAATGTGCCACATGCGGCACGCGGGAGCTCAGGCGCCTTCCCAGGGGTAGCCGTGGCGGCGGAAGGCCGAGGCGATGGCCGCCCGCCGGCCCTCGACGTCGTCGTCGAAGAGGACGCGGCCGAGCGGTGACTCGATCCGCACCTTGCCGCCGTGGCGGAAGACACCGCCGACCTGGTCGCGGGTGATCACCCGGCTGTCATCGCCCTCGACGACGGTGATGCTCTCGTCCGAGATGCGCAGCGTGGCGGCGTGGTAGGTGACGAAGAGTCCGACCAGGAGCCCGACGGCGGCGAGCGCCACCGGTCGGCCGATCACCATGGCGGGGGAGGTGAACGAGCCCAGGAACCGCACGGTGTCCGCGTAGGGGATCGGGTGCCGGGCGGCGAACTGGAGCAGCCACGGGACGGCGAAGCCGAGGCCGGCGCCGACCGCGGCGCAGAAGGCCCAGATGACCACCTTGGTGTCGAGGGGCATCCGGAGCTCGGTCACGGCGGACTGGGCATCGGTTTCTTTCATCATGCATACGACCGTAGCAGCTGCGATAGATTTCGGCGATCGGCGGAGCGTTCCGGGGCGGGGGCCGGCGCCGGTGTCACGTTTCCGGCGGCTCCCCGGTCCACCTGTCGAGTGCGGCCGCCGCAGTCAGTGCCGCTGCCGACCGAGAGAGGGGACATGACCATGGAGACCCTGACCGTCCGACGCGTCATCGCCGCACCGATCGAGGACGTCTTCGACTGGTGCGCCACCACCACCAACTACACCCGCTCACCGCTCATCCTCCGGGCCCGCCTCGCCCGCCCCGGCGCCGCGGCGCCCTACGGGGTCGGGGCCGTCCGGCTGCACACCTGGGCGATCGGCTGGTTCCGCGAGCGGGTCACCACCTACGACCGGCCGTACGGCTTCGACTACACGGTCGAGCGCAGCGTGCCGCCGTCCCGGCACGAACTCGGCCGGATGACCTTCACCGAGGTCCCCGGAGGAACGGAGGTCGCCTGGACGACCACCTTCCAGGTCCGCCTGCCCTTCGGCGCGACCCTCACCCGGGTGCTGGCCAAGCCCCTCATCGCCCACACCTTCGCCCGCATCCTCGCCGCCGCCGACGCCGACCTCACGGCCGGACGCCGACCCTGACCCCCGCCCCTGATCGCCGCCCCGCGGGCGTCAGCCGGTCGGAGCCGGGCAGGGGAGGCCCGGCCAGGCCCTGTTGGGGCAGACGATCACGTAGTGGCCGGACCAGCGGCTGTCGGAGACCCAGCGGGACCACACCACGTCGGATTCCTGGGCCAGTTGGTCGAGCGCGGACTGCCGACGGGCGGCGACCGGGAGCCAGGGTTCACCGCCGGGGGTGTGCTCCTCGTAGCGGTTCACCAGCCAGGTGACCGCATCGGCCGGCGTCGTCCAGGTGCCGCGGACCTGGGCGGCGGGCCGCAGCAGCCACCAGCCCGTCATCATCGGCGGAAGCTCGGAGAGGCGGAACCCCGAACCGTCGACCGGCCGGCGCTCCGACTCCCTCGCCAGGAGCCGTCCGTCACCGGCCCACTCGTAGCCGTGGAAGTGCAACTGCGCTTCTCCTCAGTGGCGTTGGCGCCCCGTCCGCCCGCACGGGACTGCGGGCGGACGGGGCGCAACGGAGGTCAGGCCGAGAGCCCGAACCGCGCCGGGTCGATCCCGGCCGCGGCCAACTCCTCGGCGCTGAACAGCAGGGGCTCGCGGTCGGGACGCTTGCTGTCGCCGAGTGCGAAGACGCCGTGCGTCACCAGGCCGAGGGTCACGCACGACTCGCCGTCGTCGCCCCCGCCCTGGTTGCCGCCGCACGCGCGGTTGAACTCGACCCGGGAGAGGTCGAGTTCGTACAGGTTGTCGTCGGTCATCGCCTGCACCTTCCGGTGTCGCTTCGGGGCGGCGAGGAGCGGCCCCGCCCCGCCCAGGACTTGGGCGGAGGAATGAGGGGGAGAGGACGGTCAGCGCCAGAGGCTGATACGGGTGGTGAGCTGGTCGGCCGGCACCTGGCGCGGCGGCGTGTCCGGCTCGAACAGCGGCCGGACGAGGGCCCGACCGTGCTCCGCACCGACCAGCTCGACCAGGCGCCCGGTCGCCAGATCCTTCCGCACCGGGTTCTCGTCGATCCGCGCCATGAGCTCCGCATGCGTACGGCGGCGGTTGTTTTCGGCCGGCTGTGCGAAACCCGCAGCGGACATGGAGGACTCCCGTGGCTCTCTGACTTTCTCTGCCGAGCCACCAAATTACGGCCGGAAGAGGCCTATTCCGGCGCGCTTTCCTGTTCCCGAAAGAACTCGTCCCGGATTCTTCCGGCCATCTCCCGCATGGCGTCTCCGAAAAGTGCCGCTCTTTCGAACCGGTCGAACCGGTCCAGGTACAACTCCACGTCTCTCGGTTCGCTGGTGGTGACCTCCGCGTGCGGGATCTCCACGATGACCAATCGGTTGTCGAAGACGACGAACGACGAGGAAGGCGGTTCTGCCATGTGGGTCGAGAGCGGCACGACACCGATCCGGACGTTCGGGAGACGGGAGAGAGCGATGAGCCGGTCGAGCTGGACGGCCATCGCGAGTGGGGAGAGGAGCCGCCAGCGCAGCACCGATTCGGTGATCACGTACCGGAAGGACTTGGACGGCTCGAACAGTACGGCTTGCCGCTGGATTCGGGCGCCGATGGTCTGCGACAGAACCTGCTCTGTCAGGCCCTTCGTGCTGAGGATCGCCCGGACATACTCCGGTGTCTGGCACAGGCCAGGAATGCAGGACGGCTGGAAGATCCGTTGAACAGTGGTTTCGGCTTCGACGGCACGGATGGCGTCCTGGTGCAAGTGAAAGCCGCTGCGGCGGTACAGGCGCCAGGCTGTGGCTTCGGTGGCTTCTCTCCGCGCAGTCTCCACGAGTCCTGCCCGGACTTCATCCGGCACTCCGATGGCAGTCAGGATGCGGTCCACATCCATTGCCGTCGGGGCGATCTTCCCGGTCTCGATGCGGCTCAGCTTGGACGCGGACATGGCAGCGCTGCGGGCGACTGCTTTGGCCTCTTTCCCGCTGGCCTTCCGCAGCTCCCGCAGCGTGCTACCGATTTTTCCCCTCACGTGTTTCCGTGCCGCTCCCACCACTCAGCGAAGGGCTCGGCGTGGCTCAGGGCCGCATCTCGCAGTCGGAGCCACTTCTGCGCATCGGGCTCTTCCTCTGCTCCGAGGAATCCACCTTCATTGTCGTAGGCCATCGACACGGTCCTGGACTCGTCGAACATCCAGAAGTCGGGGACGCCTTCGAGTGGGTTCGGCTTGTCGGTGATGTCGAGGATGAAGAACTCTTCGCCTGCGGTTGCGTTCGTCCGGTAGCCCCAACCCAGTTCGAACTGGAGGTAGCGGGTGAGCGGCCGGGTCAGGACGTGGACGCGGTACATCCGGCGGCCGGCGTCGGTGTTGCGCCGGACCCGTGTCAGCCACACGGCGTTGTAGTCGGCCGGCTGCGGCTCTCCGGCCAGGAATGCCTGGTAGGCATCGACGCTGCCGGACTTGCCGTAGTCGTCCAGTGTCTCCAGCCGGAACGCTTCCAGCTGGAAGCCGTCGAAGAGTGCGCCGAAGGCGTCAGGAGAGATGGTCACGGGCAACCCTCACCAGGAGATCGATCGGAATGCGTACGGCAGTTTCGGCTTCGGGCAACCGCATCGTTGCCAGGGCTTCCGGGTCCTCCACCCGGAAGCCCTGAACGACCAGTTCTCCGGTGTCGGTGGCATAGATCGTCGGGCACGGCCCGTTGTCGCAGGAACTGTCGAGTTCGGTCAGCTTCACGGCTGCGTCCTCCCCTTGGCTGCTTGTTCCATGTTCCCGACATCCCGAGTGCGGGGTCAAGAACGTGATCTTTCGAGAACGGGAAATCGGGACGATGGGTGGCCGCCCCGCTCGGCGTGGATGCCGGGCGCGGCGGGGGTTGTTCAGGGCTCGCCGTTGGTGGTGATGGTGATCGGGTGGGCCGTCCGGTCGGTCATCTCGCCGATGCGGAGGATGGTGCTCCAGGTGCCGCTGTGGGCGAGGCAGTTGGCGGCTCCTTGTGCAGCCGGACCCTCGTGCGCAGGAAGTCGGCTGGTCCGACTTCCTGCGCACGAAGGGCCGTGGGATGTTCGCCCCTCAGGAAAACCCGAGGGGCTTCCCGACGGTGGGAGGCCCACTCGTGCAGCCGACATGGAAGCCCTGCGGGCGATGGTCCCGGCCGTCTTGTCCGAGGCGATTCGCAGCGCCCGCAGGGCTTTGCCCAAGTCGTTGTGATGTCCCCCGCTCAAGCTTCCGTGTACTCCCCGAAGGTGACGGCGCTGGCCAGGGCGATGGCTCGGTACTGCTGGTACTCGGGGAGGCGGTTCTCGGGTAGGAGTTCGGCGCCGAGGAACCGGCCGGCGTCGGTGTAGTGCATGCGGTAGACGTAGACGTCGTCGAACAGCCAGAAGTCGTGGTCGGGGAGCCCGGCGACCTCCTGGCGGGCCGTGTCGATGATGCCGATCGACTCACCGGCCTTGATGTTGCCGGGGTACGACGCCAACTCGTACCGGAGGTAGTCCGACAAGGGGGACCGGAGGACGTGCACCCGGGCCACCTGCTTGCCCAGGTCCGTCATCGAGCGGACCCAGGGGTTGTCGGAGGACTCGGGTGGCAGTCCCTTGCCGGCGAGGAAGTCGGCGAACTCCTCACGTTCCTCGTCCACGTCGTAGACGGCCAGCGTTTCGAGACGGAAGGCCGTTCGTTCGAAGGTCTCGAAGAGGCGGCCGAAGTCTTCACCCTTGAGCACGGAAGTATCCCTCCAGGATCGCGGCGGGGATCACGACCGCGGACTCACCGTCCGGCAGGTTCAACTCCGCCAGGCGGCGCGGATCGGTGATCACGTATCCCTGGGCCGCGTAGTCCCCGTTCTCGGTGCCCCAGAGGGTGGGGCAGTTGCCGTTCTTGCAGGACCCTTCCCCCGCCAGCCAACGCAGCATCATGTGCCTCCAGTCGCCAGTGGTTCCTGTTTCGCTCGATGCCCCTGATCCCACCTGCCCAGGGTCAAGAACCTGATCTTTCCAGAACGGGAAGGCGGTCGGGCCGTCCCCGCCCGGCGTGAACGCCGGGCGGGGACTGGGGAGTTCAGGGCTGCGGGGCGGTGGTGGTGATGGTGATCAGGTGGGAGGTCCAGTCGGTCATCTCGCCGACGTAGAGGGTGACGCTCCAGCTGTCGTTGCGGGAGAGGCAGGTGGCGATGCCCTGGCCGCCGCCCGGACCGATGCAGATCCGGATGAAGTCCCGGTGGGCCTCCCGGATGGGGAGCTTGCGGACGCGCTCCCAGAGGACGGGAAGGGCGTGGTCGAGGCTGGGGAAGTCGGTGGGGAGCATGACGCCGGCGATCCCGGCCCGGACGGCGGTCACGCGGCGTCCGCCTCGGGGGAGACGTGGCACCAGACGTACTTCCCGACGCCACCCTTGCGCGGGCAGCAGCCCCACTGGGTGGCCAGCTGCTGGACGAGGAACAGGCCCCGGCCGGTCTCGGCGGAGGTGGAGGCGGGGCGGAGGGAGGGCTTCTCGCTGTCGGCGTCGTGCACCTCGATGCGGAGGGTGTCGTCCGGAAAGAGTCGGAAGCGGACGAAGATCAGCCGGTCGCGCGGGGCGCAGGCGTGCCGGACGGCGTTGGTGACCAGCTCGCTGACCAGCAACTCCCCGGTGAAGACGAGGAGTTCGCCGGAGGGGTGAGGGAGGAGGAAGTCGTGGAGTTCCCAGCGGGCGGTGCGGGGGGCCTTGCGGTGCCGGGGCAGCCAGCAGGTCCGCTCGGTGGGGATGGGGGAGGGGGAGAGGTCTTCAGGCATGGCGGGGCCACCTCTGGAGTGTGCAGGTGAGAGCAACTGAAGAAGGCATGGGGATGCCCGGGTGGCTGGCCCGCCATGATCACAATGTGTCGACCTGCGGGCTACGGTGAGTAGCATGCTCCTGGGAACTTCCAAAGTGCAAGTCCCCACTTTGGAAGTGATCAAAGATTGTTGTCGATGCCTGACAGGGGCAGACTGACAGCTCACAGAAGTGGGGAGGTCGCGACGGTGCCCGTGAACAAGAACCCGACGGTTCGGCAGCGGCGGCTGGCTCGAACACTCAAAGAGCTGCGAACCGGGGCTGATCTGACGATTGCCCAGTCGGCTCGGCAACTTGCGTGCGCCGAGAGCAAGATCAGTCGTATCGAGGCCGCCCAGTCTGGCATCCGGTTGGTGGATCTCCGGCTGCTGCTTGATCTGTACGGGGTGACGGACTCGGAGGCCAGAGGTCGGTTGGAGCTTCTGTCGCGCGAAGGTCGCTTGCGCGGATGGTGGGATCGCTACTCGGAGGCCTTGTCACCGTTGTATGCCGACTACATCGCATTGGAGTCCGATGCGTCGGACATGTACAGCATCCAAACTCTGTTGGTGCCCGGGATCCTGCAGACTGAGGACTACACCAGGGCTGTCGTGAGGGCGCAGATAGAGGATGCGACTCCTGACCAGATCGAGACCCTGACGAAGGTTCGCCAGGAACGTCGCTCAGTGTTGACGCGAGATGCGCCGATGCGGGTGTGGGCCGTGCTCTCGGAATCTGCGCTCAGGCATCAGGTCGGTGGGTCGTCGGTGATGCGCGAGCAGCTTCGGTCCCTCGCGGCTTCCGCTGAGAGCCCCAACATCAACGTCCAGGTCCTGCCGGAGGCGTCGGAGATCCACGCCGCGCTCTTCGGACCGGTCACTATCCTCAGCTTTCCGGAGGTGGCCGAGACGGACGTGGTGTATGTCGACAGCCTTCTCAGCACTCTGTACATCGAGGAGCCGGACGAGGTCTTCAAGTACGCGAACCTGTTCCGCCGAGCCCTGGCGGAGTCACTGCCCCGCAACGAATCGATCGCGCTCATCGAGCGCATCGCGAGTGAGAAGGTCTAAATCGTGAGCGAGTTCTTGCCAGATGGTGCCTCAGGACTTGAGTGGCACAAGTCCTCGTTCTCGGGTGCGCAGAGCGAGTGCGTCGAGGTGGCTGTTGGCCTGCTCGATGCCGTACCAGTTCGTGACTCGAAGGACCCGGGCGGGCCGGCGCTGCTCTTCCCGGCTGATGCCTGGTCGTCCTTCCTCTCCGGGGTCAAGTCCGGGGAGTTTCCGACCGGCTGAACCTACAGAGGTGCCCCGCACGGCCACAGCCGTGCGGGGCACCTCTGTCATTCGTTCTGTTCTTCCTAGAAGTCGTCGTCGAAGGCGACGGTGCCCTCGACGGCGACCTGGTACGCCGACACCCGGCGCTCGAAGAAGTTGGTCAGCTCCTGGACGTTCTGGAGCTCCATGAAGCCGAACGGGTTGGTCGACCCGTAGCGGATCGGCAGGCCGAGCCGCGCCAGGCGCTGGTCGGCGACGGCCTGAAGGTACTCGCGCATGGACGCGGTGTTCATGCCGGGCAGGCCGTCGCCGCAGAGGTCCTGGGCGAACTGGAGCTCGGCCTCGACGGCCTCCTCCAGCATCTCCGTGACCTGCTTGGCCATCTCGTCGTCGAAGAGGTCGGGCTCCTCCTCGCGGACGGTGTCGACCACGGACATCGCGAAGTCCATGTGCATGGACTCGTCGCGGAACACCCAGTTGGTGCCGGTCGCCAGGCCGTGCAGCAGGCCGCGGCTGCGGAACCAGTACACGTAGGCGAACGCGCCGTAGAAGAAGAGGCCCTCGACGCACGCCGCGAAGCAGATCAGGTTCAGGAGGAACGCGCGGCGGTCCTCCTTGGTCTGCAGCGACTCGATGTGGTCGACCGCGTTCATGTACTTGAAGCAGAACTGCGCCTTCTGGCGGATGGAGGGGATGTTCTCCACCGCGGCGAAGGCCGCGTTGCGGTCCTCCGGGTCGGGCAGGTAGGTGTCCAGCAGCGTCAGGTAGAACTGGACGTGCACGGCCTCCTCGAACAGCTGGCGCGACAGGTACAGCCGCGCCTCCGGGGAGTTGATGTGCTTGTAGAGGCTCAGCACCACGTTGTTGGAGACGATCGAGTCACCGGTGGCGAAGAACGCGACCAGTCGCCCGATGAGGTGGCGCTCGCCCTCGCTGAGCTTCGCCAGGTCGGCGACGTCGGAGTGCAGGTCCACCTCCTCGACGGTCCAGGTGTTCTTGATGGCGTCCCGGTACCGGTCGTAGAACGACGGGTAGCGCATCGGGCGCAGGGTCAGCTCGAAGCCGGGGTCGAGCAGCATCTTCTGGCGGTCGTCGGACATTACTGGCAGGCCTCGCAGGACTCGGGGTTCTCCAGGGAGCAGGCGATGGCGGCTTCCTGCTCCGGGGTGAGGGAGGGGGTGTTCACGGGCACCGGCGCCGGCGCGGCGGCACGGGCGGTGCCGGACGCGGCCTGGGCGATGCGGGTGGCCGGGCGCGAACGCAGGTAGTAGGTGGTCTTCAGGCCGACCTTCCACGCGTAGGCGTACATCGAGCTGAGCTTGCCGATGGTCGGCGCCGCCATGAACAGGTTCAGGGACTGGCTCTGGTCCAGGTACGGCATGCGGGCCGCGGCCAGGTCGATCAGCGCGCGCTGCGGCAGCTCCCACGCGGTGCGGTACAGCGAACGCACCTCGGCGGGCAGCCAGTTGAGCTCCTGGACGGAGCCGTTGGCGTCGCGCAGGGCGTCGCGGGTCTGCTGGTCCCAGACGCCGAGCTCCTTGAGCTCGCGCACCAGGTACGGGTTGACCTGGAGGAACTCGCCGGACAGCGTCTCGCGCTTGAACAGGTTGGACACCTGCGGCTCGATGCACTCGTAGACGCCGGCGATGGAGGCGATGGTCGCGGTCGGCGCGATGGCCAGCAGCAGCGAGTTGCGCAGGCCGGTCTCGGCGATCCGGGCGCGCAGCGCCGTCCAGCGGTCGGCCCACTGCGGGGCGGCCGTCGGGAAGTGGTCGATGTGCAGCTCGCCGCGGGCGGCGCGGGTCTCGCCGTACGCCTCGTGGCGGCCGAGCTGCTCGGCCAGGTCGGCGGAGCGCTCGTAGGCGGTGAGCATGATGCGCTCGGCGATGAGGGTGGAGAGGACCTTCGCCTCGGCGGAGTCGAAGTCGATCCGCAGCTGGAAGAAGACGTCCTGGAGGCCCATCACGCCGAGGCCGACCGGCCGCCAGCGGGAGTTGGAGGTGCCCGCCTCGGTGGTCGGGTAGAAGTTGATGTCCACCACGCGGTCGAGGAAGGTGACGGCGGTGCGCACGGTGGCGTCCAGCCGCTCCCAGTCCATGGCGCCGATGAGGTCGGCGGCCGTGGCGCCCGGGGCGACGTGGGCGCCCAGGTTGACCGAGCCCAGGTTGCAGACGGCGGTCTCGGAGTCGTCCGTGACCTCCAGGATCTCCGTGCACAGGTTGGAGGAGTGCACGGTGCGGCCCGGCAGGGCGGTCTGGTTGGCGGCGCGGTTGGAGGCGTCCTTGAAGGTCATCCAGCCGTTGCCGGTCTGCGCCAGGGTGCGCATCATGCGGGCGTACAGGGTCTGCGCCGGGATGGTGCGGACGGCCTTGCCGGCCAGCTCGGCCTTGCGGTAGGCCTCGTCGAAGTCGGCGCCCCACAGGTCGACCAGCTCGGGCACGTCGGCCGGGGAGAACAGCGACCAGTCCTGGTTGGCGTTGACCCGGCGCATGAACTCGTCCGGGATCCAGTGGGCCAGGTTGAGGTTGTGGGTGCGGCGCGCCTCTTCGCCGGTGTTGTCGCGGAGCTCCAGGAACTCCTCGATGTCGGCGTGCCAGGTCTCCAGGTAGACGCAGGCCGCGCCCTTGCGGCGGCCGCCCTGGTTGACGGCGGCGACCGAGGAGTCGAGGGTGCGCAGGAACGGCACGATGCCGTTGGACTTGCCGTTGGTGCCGCGGATCAGGCTGCCGCGCGAGCGGATGCGCGAGTAGGACAGGCCGATGCCGCCGGCGTGCTTGGACAGGCGGGCGATCTGCGCGTAGCGGTTGTAGATCGAGTCCAGGTTGTCCAGCGGCGAGTCGAGCAGGTAGCAGCTCGACATCTGCGGGTGGCGGGTGCCGGAGTTGAAGAGCGTCGGCGAGGAGGTCAGGTACTCCAGGCGGCTCATCAGGCCGTACAGCTCGGCCACCTCGCGCACCGACTGCTCGCTGTCGCCGACCGCCAGGCCGCAGGCGACGCGGAGCAGGAAGTGCTGCGGGGTCTCGATCACCTTGCGGGTGATCGGGTGGCGCAGCAGGTAGCGGGACTGCACGGTGCGCAGGCCGAAGTACTCGAAGCGGTCGTCGCCCGAGGGGTCGATCAGCGCGTCCAGGGCGGCGGCGTGCTTGGCGACGAACGCGGCGGTGGTGTCGCCGATCAGGCCCTCGGCGTGGCCGACGGCGATCGAGGCGGAGAAGGACACCGAGCCCTGGCTGTTCGCCTCGTCGACGATCTCCAGCGCGAGCAGGCGGGCGGCCAGCTTCGAGTACTGGGGGTCCTCGGCGATCATCGACGCGGCGGCGTCCACGGCCAGCCCGCGCAGCTCGGCGAAGTCCGAGCCGGCGTGGCGGCCGCGCAGTGCGGCGGCGGCGACATGGCCGGGGTCGACCTCGGTGAGGTCGGTGCTGCGGTCGGTGAGCAGCCGCAGCAGCGCGCCCCCGGGGTCGGAGACCGTCGGGTCGGTGAAGGCGGTACCGGAGCCCTGGGCGGGCAGGGTGGCTGAGGCAGCGGTGGTCAAGGCGCTCTCTCCTGGCGGCGATCGGCGGCGGTGCTCGGGGGCCACCGGGCCGATCTGGGCAGGGGAGCACGGCGCGAACGCAAAAAGCGTCGCGCGAGGTGACTCCCCGGCCCGCCCGCGAGGCCCGGAGGGGTACTGCTCGTGCCGGCGCGGCCTCTGCGGGAGGGCCGTGGCGCACGCCGTCGGCAGGTACTCGGACTCGCGGGGTGCGGCTGCTGGAGCCGCCCGCTCACCGCTGCGGGGCAGTCCCGGATTCGCACCGGGTTCCCCTGCATCGACAGCAGAAGCGAGCATACATGTAGTGCCGCCAGACTGCGGCGGCACCATATGTTGTGCCTGTCGTGTCGCGGGTGTGCGTGGGCCGGACAGCCGGTCAGTGCTTGAGATAGACCTTGTACGTGCTCGAATCACCGGTCGGCGAGGTGAACTGGGCGACCAGCCGGTAGTGTCCGGCGGCGGCCAGGGCCTCGCGCAGGGCCCGGTCGGTGCCCCTCGGCGCGGTGCTGTCCAGGACGACCATGGTGAACCAGCCGTCCCGGATCGCGGCCACACTGCCGTCGTCCCCGTGGTGCTGCACCCCGCCGCCGTCGCGGTACTCCGTGCCGGCCCGCGTCGAGATCCACTGCGCGGGTTCGGAGACGCTGCCGAGGTAGTACTCGGCCAGGCCGTCGACCTCGGTGAGATAGCGCCCCTGGGGCTCGGTGTGGGCCCTCAGAACGGCCAGCAGGCGGCCGGAGTCGGGCCCGTTCTGGTAGCGCAGGGCGGACTGCTCCATGCCGAGCGCGAGCAGCGCGACCCAGACCAGGATGCCCAGCTGGGGGTGGCGGAAGTGGGCGCCGACCAGCCGGGTCAGGCCGACCCCGGCGAGCGGGGCGGCGAGCAGCATGCCGTAGCCGAGGTGGCGGAACAGCGCGCCGGAGGTGCCGGTCCACAGGTGGGCGGCGGGGATCAGCAGGGCGGTGACGGTCAGGACGGCCCCGAGCAGGGCGCGCTGCCCCCGGGTGGTGGGGACGGCGTCCTTCTCCGGCGCGTCGTGCTCGTTCATCTGCTCGCGGCGCGCGTAGGCGACGGTGCCGGCGACGGCGAGGACGGTGAACAGGCCGGCCCACTGGAGCGTGCCGAGCAGGATCGGGCCGGCCGGGCCGGGCGCGTTGCCGCGCGAGGGCGACCACCCCGCGACCGCGCCGAGGGTGCCGTACGGGAGCAGCAGGACGAGGGTGGCGGCGGCCGACAGCAGCGCGCGCACGGCGGCCGGGCCGGGCCGGTGGTGCGGCCGGGCGGCGGCGAACGCGAGGGCGACCAGCGCGGGGACGGCGAAGGCCGCGGAGTAGGCCACGGCGCAGGCCAGTGCCGCGGGTGGGGCGGCGAGCAGGGCCAGGGCCGGATGGCGGCGGGCGGTGAACACCGTGGTCCAGGCCGCGAGGGCGATCAGCAGGACGGCGAGGGACTCGGGCGCGGCGTAGAAGCCGACGACGACGGTGGACTGGAGGACGGCGTACACGGCGATCGCGCAGATGGCGACCCGCTCGTTGAACAGACGCCTGGTCAGCGCGTACAGCAGCATCGTGGTGATCAGTGCGAAGCCGAGACTGAGCAGCCGGGTGCCCCAGATGCCGTTGGCGTCGGCGGCGGCGCCGGCCAGCGGCGGGTAGAGCCAGGGCGAGCCGTGCACCCGGTCGACCAGGTCGGTGGTGACCGGGGTGCCGTGCAGCAGGTGGGCCAGCTGCTGGCGGCCGGCGACCATGGCGGCGGCCTCGTCGGGGTGCGCGGCGGCCAGCAGCCGCAGCGAGAGCGCGGCCTGGACGGTCAGGACGGCGCCCAGCAGGCCGCGGGCGATCCAGCGGCGCCGGGGGCTGCTGCCCGGGTCCCAGCCGATCGTGGGGACCGGCGGGATGGTGTACGGGGCCAGCTCGATGCCGTCGGGGTTGTCCACCGCCACGGCCGCGCGGTGCTCGGCGGGGTCCGGTTCCGGACCGGCCGTCGGGCCGTGGGCGGAGCGGCTGGTCGGGACGGGGGGGAACTCGGACTCAGTGCTCATCGGGGGTTCCGGATGTCGAAGCCGTAACGGGGGTCGGACACGCGCTGTTTGAACGCGGCGAGGGTGTCCGGGACGGCCTCGACCCGCCAGTCCGCCCGTTTGACGATGTTGAACCAGACGAAGCCGATGATGTCGTCGTGCGCCTCCAGCCCGGAGAACAGCTGGTCGATGTCGGCCTGCTGGCGCTTGCCCTGCTCGGACGCGGTCTCGCTGATGAAGAAGGGCTTGGCGCAGAAGGTGCGGATCTCGGCCATGGTGGGCCCGTAGAGGGTCTCGAAGGTCTTCGGCCCGGTGCGGGTGAAGTAGCCGGTCATGCCGGCCCAGTCGACGTAGGTGTCGCCGGGGTAGTACGGCTGCAGGCGGGTGTTGGGCGCGGGGTCGATGATGTTGGGGCTCCAGACCCAGATCACGTTGGTGGCGCCGGCCTGGTCGAAGATGTCGTGGACGTGGCGCCAGGCGGCCACGAAGTCCTCGGGGGTGGCTGCCTGGCGGCCCCACGGGTACCAGTCGCCGTTCATCTCGTGGGCGATGCTGATGGCGATCGGCAGGTTGAGCTTGGCCACGGACTTGGCGACGCCGCGCACGTAGTCGTCGGTGTCGCCGGCCGCGATGGAGGCGAGCGAGCGGTCGTGCGGCTCCCAGGCCATGAAGGGCAGCGCTCCGGCCTCGTAGATCCGGCGCACGCCGGCGGTGTCGAAGCCGCCCTTCCAGTAGGCGTAGTACTCCAGGACGTTGGGCTGCTTGCCGATCGCGGAACTGTAACCGGGCAGCGCGTCCATCGTGGCGGGGACGTCGGGCAGGGCGGCGCCGAGGTACTTGCGGTCCGGCTTGAGCAGCGGCGTGACGTCGTACGGGACGCCGGTCGGCAGGGCCTTGGGCTGGGCGGGCGCGGCCGGTGCGGTGCCGCCGGGGCCCCCGGAGGCGCCGGGGGCCGCGGTGGGGGCGGTCAGGGCGAGGTCCCGCTGCATCGCGAAGCCGGGGTCCTCGGGGCCGCACGCGGTGGTGAGCAGCAGGCCGGCGGCGGCCAGCAGCGGGAGCGCCAGCCGCCGACGGAGCCGGTCAGCCCGTCCGGGGTGGGCGGTCATGGCGATCACACTGCTTCCGTGGGACGCGGCTGGACGAGGACCCGGCCCACGATGGTGGCGTAGAAGAGGCCGGAGGCGAGGACGAGGGCGAAGTTCAGGGGGCCCATGGTGAGCATCCGCCAGATGCTCAACAGCACCCAGAGCAGGGCCGTTCCTCCGCCCCAGGCAATGACGCCGATCCAGAACCGGCGGGTCTTGTTCCGCTTGGCGCCGTCGGAGCCGGTCGGCTGCCAGGCCATCCGGTTGCGGCGCACGATGTCCCAGATGGCGAAGACGTGCGCCCAGCCGTACATCATGCGGGCGGCCCAGGCCTCCAGCCGGTAGGGATTGCGGTGCCAGAGCGGGAATATGACGGTCGCGTAGAGCAGGCCGGGCAGCACCAGGGCGGTGTTCTCCCAGCGGATCAGGTCGGGGCGGGCGAGCAGCAGGACGATCGGTATGAGGGGTGAGACGACGGTGAACAGCGCCGTGTGGATGTAGTAGAAGAAGCCGGACAGGTAGCAGGCCCGGGTGATCGGCCGCAGCTTGGTCTGCCAGAACTTCTTGCTGCCGAGCAGGCTCATCGAGCCGGTGCACCAGCGGTACTGCTGGTTGAAGAAACCGCCGACGTTGTCCGGGCAGACGCCGGTGGCCAGAGCGACGGGTATGTACTGGAGGTCCCAGCCGAGCCGGCGCAGGTCGAACCCGGTGTGCACGTCCTCGGAGTGGCCGATCAGCGTGGTGCCGCCGTTCTCCTCCAGCGCCGCGCGCCGGTACACCGCGCAACTGCCCACGCAGATGGCGCCGTCGTTGCGCTGCCGGGAGACCTGGACGGTCCGGTAGAACAGTTCCTGGACGGCGCCGGCGCCGCGTTCGATCCAGTTCTGCGAGTCCATGATGCGGAAGAACTGCGGGGACTGGACGATGCCGAGGCGCGGGTCGGCCTCCATGTAGGGGAGCATCTCGTTCAGCAGGTCCGGCCGGGGCGCGAAGTCGGCGTCCAGGATGAGGATGTAGTCGCTGTCGGAGTTGCGGAAGCCGAACTGGAGGTTGCCGGCCTTCTTGAACCAGCCGAGCTTGTCGCGGGTGCCGTACACGAACCCGAAGTCGACGGCCATCTGCGCGAGCTGGGGGCTGTTGCTGTCGTCGAGGACGTACGGGGTGACCTCGCCCGGGTACTGGTCGCGCAGCCGGGCGACGTGGGTCCAGGTGTTGTGGAGCACCTCGATCGGCTCGCCGGCGACGGGCAGGAAGACGTCGACGGTCGGATGGCGCTCGGGCTGCCAGGACTTGACGAGGGCGCGGTGGGCGCCGAGGTCGAAGGTCTCGTTGAAGCCGTGCACCCAGCGGGAGATCAGGTAGTAGACGATGGTGAAGGCGAGCGGCGGTATGAAGAAGAGGAACCACGGCGTCGCGCTCAGCAGGCCGATCTCGCTGGCCACCATGCAGGCGAAGCTGATGAGCGAGAAGCAGGTCAGCACCCACAGGTTGGTGCGGGCGTAGAGGTACTTCTCCGTGTTGTCCGGGGGCTGGGGGAGCAGGCCCCACCGGTTGCGGGCGGCCGGGTCGCGCCGGCTCCGGCGTCGTGAGGCCGGCGGCTGACCGCTTCCCGCGAGTCGCGCGCGCTCGGTGACAGTCACGTGCTCTACTCCCCCGAAAGCCGTACTGATCTGAACCGTCCCCGGGCAGCGGCCGTTGTGAATCGGGCGACAGGGGGACGCCAGGATCGTACGGGACCGATCGCACGGAGTTCGCTCCCCCCTCTTCGGACGGCCATCCGGAACCGATATCGAGTTCCGATCGTGATGCGAACGAAGGTGCGGCCGGAGCGCTTGTGTACGGTTGTCCGCTCGGCGGACGAGGACGGTTCGGACGGTTCGGGGGAGAGCGATGGTCATCGAGGACGGCAGAGCCGGGCGCCTGGGGCGCGGCCTGTGGGCGGTCGCCGCGTTCGGTGCGGTCGCCGCGCTGCTGGCCGGGTGCAGCGGAGAGGTCGGAGCGGTGGAGCCGCCGGCCGCCACGACGGGGGCGCCGGGCCTGTGTTCGACCGTCCGGGAGCCGTTCCCCAAGCTGGCGATGGACGGCGGCGCGAAGGTCCTCGAACCGAACCCGTGGAACACCGCCGGCACGGTCTGCGTGGACCCGGTCGGGGACAGCGGGTTCACGCTGTCCCGGACCGACGACTTCGTCCCGAAGAACCCGCTGGCCCCGGGCGCCTACCCCAACGTCTCCACCGCTCCGGGGGCGAGTGGCCTGCCGGTGCCGGTCAGCGCGCTCGGCGATGCCACCGTGGACTGGGACGCCAACGGCCGGGTGAGCGGCTCCTTCAACCTCTCCTTCGACCTCTGGTACGGCTCCAGCCCGGACAACTGCCTCCCGGGGGAGAGCGCCGAGGTGATGATCTGGCTGGACGCCACCGACAATGTGCGGCCCGCCGGGGACAAGGTGGCGGACGCCCTGCCGTTCGGGGACGCGAACTACCACGTGTACCAGGCGCCGATCACCGGCCCGCACAGCGTGATCAGCTACGTCCGCACGGTCCCCACCCACACCACCCGCGGGCTGAACCTGAGGCTGCTCACCGCCGACGCGATGGCGCGCGGCTACGTCCCCAAGGGCTCCTACCTGTGCCGGGTGCAGGCGGGCTTCGAGGTCTGGAGCGGCGGAACGGGCCTGCGCAGCAACTCCTTCGCCTTCCACAACCGGGTCGGGCTGCCGTCCGGCGAGGTGCCGGCGGGCGCCCCGGGGATCTGTCTGCGGCACGGCGGAGGCGGGACGGCCGGTGCTCCGGTGACCGTCGGGTCCTGCGGCGACCAGGCCGTCTCGACCGGGTGGACGGTGGGCAACGACGGCTCGCTGCGCGGCGGAGCGGCCTGCCTGGCGCCGGCCGGCGACCGCTCCTCGGTGACGCTGGCCGAGTGCACCGGAGGTTCGGCGCAGCGCTGGGTCACCGCCCCGGGGCAGCGGCTGAAGCACCAGGACACCGGGCTGTGCCTGGGAACCGCGGGCGGGGCGCTCGCGGAGGGCACGGCGGTGCTCCTGCGGCCGTGCGCGGACACCGTTTCGCAGCGCTGGAAGCTGCCGTACAACGGCGTCGCGTGAGTGGTCGTCCCCCGCGGGAAGCCGCAGGCGCGTTGACGTTTCGTCCGCGCACCCCCCATGGGCGTGTCGGGGCGGATGCCCTAGCATTCGGGCCATGAGCGATCGACCGGTACCGAGTGGCGAGCCGGGGCAGCCCCCCACGCCACCGCAGCAGGCACCGGCCGGGGGGGCCGCTCCGGCCACCGGTGTGCCACCGCGGCCCCCGAGCGGAGCATTCGGCCCCGCGTCCGGCTACGGGCCGCCGCCCGCTGCGCCAGCGCAGCCCCAGCAGATGACGCCGCATCCGGTCCCGCAGCCGGTGCCGCCGGTGCCGCATCCGGGCGGCGGGCCCGCCCCGGTGACGCCGGGGCCGGTGCGGCCCGGTCCGGTGGCGCCACAGCAGGCGCAGCCCGTCCAGCCGCAGCCGCCGGCGCCGGCCCCGCCGCCCGGCCGGCAGCCCTTCCCGCCCGGCCCGCAGCCGGCCCAGCCGGTGGCGCACTGGCAGCAGCAGGGCGGATTCCAGCCGCCGGCGCCCCCGGCGGGCGTACCGGCTCCCTCGTCCGCCACACCGGACTGGGAGGCGCTGGCCGACCGCAACGAGCAGTCCGCCAAGCGCGGCCGCAGGCTCAAGCTGATCGGCGCGGTGACCGCCGTGGTGGTGGTCGCCGCCGCCGGTGGCGGCGGGTACTGGTACTACCAGCGCGGCAAGGACGAGAAGCCGGTGGCCCACAGCACCGGCACGCCGAGCCCGACGGCCTCCGGGCCGTCGGGTCAGACGGGCGCGCCGCCGGTCAAGGGCATCGACAGCCCGCCGACCGTCGGCTCGCTGCCCGCCAAGAAGGGACCGGCCGCGCTCAACCTGGGGGCCGACGCCAAGCAGGGGACGATGGCCGGCTTCTCCGGCCAGGTCCTCAAACTGCCCAGCGGCCAGGACTCGTTCGCCTCGACGTCCACGCCGGTCGTCGACGTGAGCAAGAGCTTCACCGTCTCCGCGCGGGTGCTGGTGGACGTGCCCAACGGCAACCGCAGCGCGGTCAGCCAGGGCGACGGCCAGTACTACGCGTGGTCGATCGGCCGGGCCGGCAACAACGGTCACGACCAGTGGTACTTCAAGGTTCAGATGCCGGGCGGTGGTTCGGCGATCGCGTGGTCCAAGGGCGATGCGACGGTCAACCAGTGGGTGATGCTGACCGGCGTCTACGACGATCCGTCCGGTCAGATCACCCTGTTCGTCAACGGCGCCGCGCAGTCCTCGGCGAAGTCGGCGGGGGTTCAGCCGAGCGGCACCAACACCCTCCAGGTCGGCCGGCTGAGCTCCAACTCGCAGTGGGCCGACCCCTGGCACGGCGCGGTCGCCGACGTCCAGGTGTGGGACCAGATGCTGCCCGAGGCCGACATCGTCAAGATCGTGGCGGGGCCGAGCTCGCCGCCGTCCATCGCGCCGACCGGCGCCTGGCTCGGCGGCTGAGCCCGTCCGGCGCGGGTCCAGCGGTCCGGTTCCGGTGAGGACGACCAGCAGGACCCGCCGCAGGGCCGACCGGCCCTGGTGAACGTCCGGCCGCCGCCCCCGGCAGTGCGGGGCGGCGGCCGAAGCACGCCCAGGGGCGCGCGGCCCCGGCGGCCGGATGCGAAGTCCCAGATGAGGAGCAGTACTGATGAGCGCGGACGGCCGCTGGATCCGGCCCGAGTCCACCCGGAAGCCCGTCCTCGGCGTGGCCAGGCCGGCCGGGGCGGCCCTCGGTGAGCGCGACCGGGCGGCCACCGGGCCGGGGCAGGCCTACCCGGCGGCCGACCGGCGCCGTCGCAAGCCGGGGCTGCCCCGGGTGCCGCACCCGGCCCGGCCCGTCCTGCGGGCGGACTGGCTGCCGCTGGCGGCCGTGCTGCTGGTCCAGGCAGCGCTCTCGTACCACCTGATCCTCAGCAACACCGCCTTCATCGACGAGGGCACCTACATCTACGCGGGCTACCAGGAGATCGCGCACCTGCGGCACGGCGCCCCCGTGGCGACGTACGAGACCTTCTTCTCCGGTTCGCCGCTGATCTATCCGGTGGTGGTGGCCGTCGCGGACCACCTCGGCGGGCTCAACGGCGCCCGGCTGCTGAGCCTGGCGTTCATGCTCTCCGCCACCGCGGCCGTCCACCTGGCCACCCGGCGGCTGCACGGCTCGCTCGCGGCGTTCTGCGCGGCGGCCGCCTTCGTCGCGCTCGGCCCCACCCAGTTCCTCGGCGGCCTGGCCACCTACGACGCGATGGCGCTGGCGGTCCTCGCCTGGGCCGGGTACTTCGCGGTGCGGCTGACCACGGGCGGCGGCTACCCGAGCCTGGTCGCCTCCGGGCTGCTGCTGGCCCTGGCCGGCGCCACCAAGTACGCCGCGCTGCTGTGGGTGCCGGTGGTGGCGGGCATCGCGGTGCTGGCCGGGCCGCACGGGTCGCTGCGCCGCTGGCACGCCTGGCGGCGCGGGCTGCTGCTCCTGCTGACCTTCGTGGTGGCGGTCGGAGCGGCAGCGCTGGCGGCCGGCGAGAAGTACGTCAACGGCTTCAACCACACCACGCTCAAGCGCGCCCCGGGCCACGACGCGTACTCCTACGTGGCCTCGGAGGCCGCCCGCTGGGTGGGCCCGCTGCTGGTGGTCGCCCTGGCCGGGGTGCTGGTGCAGCTGGTGCGGGCGCGGCGGCGCGGTGGTGCGGCCTGGCCCGAGTTCTGGCTGGCGCTGCTCCTGCTGCTGGCGGGACTGATGGCGCCGGTGAACCAGATCCGCATCCACACCTGGCTGTCGCTGCAGAAGCACGTCGACTTCGGCGCCTGGTTCTCCTGCGTCGTGGTGGGCCTGGTCCTGGCCCGGACGGTGCTGTGGCTGAAGGGCCGGCTGCACCTGGTGGCCGGGGTGGCGGCCGCGGCCCTGGTGGTCGGACCGCTCGCCTGGGTGGGCGCGGCCCAGGGCCGGGAGATGAACGGCGAGTGGTCGAACTCGAAGGAGTTCGTCGCCGCCCTGGAGCCGTACATCGTCAAGGGCGACGACCGGTACCTGGTCGAGAACTACAACGTCCCCGCGTACTACCTGCGCAAGCAGAGCAACTGGCAGCAGTGGCACGACCTGGTGGCCGTCTTCCGCCGGAACCCGGACACCGGCGAGATGCAGAACGGCGTGCCCGCGATCCAGGCCGGCATCCAGGCCCACGAGTGGAAGGTCGTGGTCCTGGACTTCACCCAGACCGGGGCCATCGACAAGGCGATCCAGCCCACCCTGAAGGCCGCCGGGTACCGCGTGGTCACCGTGGTGACGAGCGGGAAGCACGGCCGGTACACCGTCTACGTGGCGCCCGGGTACGACAAGAGGCCGTGACGGGCGCTCAGAAGCCCTCCTGGAAGGCCATGGTGTAGACCATCAGGTCCATGCCCGGGTACGGGGCCCAGTCGCGCTCGGGGGTGCGGCGGAAGCCGATCCGCTCGTATATGCGGTGGGCGGTGGTCATCTCCGGGCGGGTGGAGAAGGCCATGCCGGCCAGGTCGAGTTCGCGGCTGCGGGTGACGGCGGCGCGGACCAGGGCCTCACCGACGCCGCGGCCGCGGGCGGCGGGGGAGGTGGCGAGCATCCGGATCTCTCCCTCGCGCGGGGTGGCGATGTCCGCCCACTCGGTGCCGCCGACCGCGAAGGTCACGCAGCCGAGCACGCCGGCTCCGGCCGCGTCGACGGCGACCAGCAGCTCGGCCTCCCGGGCCCGTCGTTCGGCGTCGCGCAGCAGGTCGACGTAGCCGCTCGCGGGGTTGGTGAAGCCGTCGCCGACGAAGGCCTCGACGGTGATCCGGCCGGCGTCGGTGAGGTCCTCGGGGAGGGCCTGGCGGATGAGGAAGTCCATCGGGCCAGTGTGCCGGAGCCCGGTGGGGGGTGCTCCTCCGGGGTCGAACGAGCGCGCGGCCGTCCGTCAGTCCTCCCCGAACGCCAGGTGCCCGACCCCGTTCCAGCCGTCCGGCCGCAGCCGCCCGTCCTGGGCCCGCCAGAGGCTGGTGGAGCAGTTGTGCACCGGCCCGAGCGCGGTGAGCTGCTCCTCGGTGAGCCGGTCGAGGGCGTAGCGGAGCATCAGCACCGTGCAGTCGTGCGCGACCAGCAGGACGGGCCGTCCGGCTTCCTCCTCGCAGAGGTCCCGCAGCAGGCTGCGCACCCGCAGGGCGACGTCGGCCCAGGACTCGCCGCCGGGCGGGCGGTAGTACAGCTCGCCCATCTTGCGCCGCCGGGCCGCCTCCTCCGGGTGCTTGGCCTCGATCGCGGCCTTCGGCAGCATCTCCAGGACGCCGAGTTCGCGGTCGCGCAGCCGCTCGTCGTACCGGACGGCCAGGGTGACGGGGACGGCGCCGAGCCCGGCGGCCTGGGCGAGCGCGATCCGGGCGGTTTCGGCGGTGCGCACGTACGGCGAGCACCAGACGCTGCGGGGGCGGTCGGCGCTGGGCAGGGCGGCCCACCAGTGGCCGAGCGCCTGGGCCTGCTGCCGGCCGTGCAGCGACAGCGGGATGTCGGCGTCGCGGCAGCTGATCGGCACGCTGAGCGCTCCGGCGGCCTCGGCCAGTTGGAACTCGACGTTGGCGGTGGACTCGCCGTGCCGGGTGGCGATCAGCACGGACGGCAGCCGGCCGGCCGCCGCGGGCCGGTGGCCGGGGGCGTGCTGCCCGGTGCCCGTGCCGTGCTGCTGTCCGTGGCCGGCGCCGTGCTGCCCCTGGGCGCCGGTGTGCTGGCCCTGGCCGGTGCCGTGCGGGCCCTGCGTGCCGACGTGGTGGTGCTGGTTCTGGGCGGACTGGTGCTGGCCGTTGAGGGTGGTGCCGAGTTCTGCCATGGCCGCGAGCTCCCCGTGGTCGATCAGGTTCCGGCCGGATGCCGGTCCGGTCTGGTGGTGCCCGGCGTGCACGCCTGTTCATACATATGATCGCGCCGCCTTCTCCAGTGTTCACGGAGAAGGCGGCGCGATCACAGGGCGCGTACCGCGCGAATCAGTGCGCCGCTACAGGCTCCGGCGCGTTCTTCAGCTCTTCGTCGCCGGCTTCGGCGCTGTAGTCGGACGGCTTGGTCTCGTCCGGGCCGTCCGGCGCGTTGACCGCCCTCAGCACCAGGGTGAGGGCCACCGCGACGATCAGGTTGAGCGCGAAGGCGGTCAGGCCGATGTAGCCGATCTCGCCGATGCCGGGGATCGCGGCCGCGTTGCCGCCGAAGTGCTTGGTGGCCGGGCTGGCGATGCCGTAGGCCTTCCAGGTGCCGTAGACCATGCCGGCCGCCCAGCCGGCGAACAGCGCCCAGTGGTGGAACCAGCGGGTGAACAGGCCGCCGACGATCGCCACGAAGGTCTGCAGGATCCACAGGCCGCCCAGCAGCTGGAGGTTGATCGCGGCCTGCTTGTCCATGCCGAGGACGAAGACCAGCGCTCCGACCTTGACCAGCAGCGAGACCAGCTTGGCGATCCTGGTCTCGTCCGCGGGGGTGGCGGCGGGCTTGAGCCACTCCTTGTAGACGTTGCGGGTGAACAGGTTGGCCGCCGCGATGGACATGATGGCGGCCGGCACCAGCGCGCCGATGCCGATCGCGGCGAAGGCCACGCCGGTGAACCAGTCCGGGAACATGTCGGCGAACAGCTGCGGCACGGACAGCTGGGAGTTGTAGCCCTTGACGCCCTTGCCGACGCCGGCCGCGACCGCCATGAAGCCGAGCAGCGCCAGCAGGCCCAGCATCAGCGAGTAGGCGGGCATGATCGCCATGTTGCGGCGCACGGTGGCGCGGGACTTGGAGGCCAGCACGCCGGTCACCGAGTGGGGGTACATGAACAGCGCCATCGCCGAGCCGAGGGCGAGCGTCGCGTACGTCCACTGCTTGTTCTCGGGGACGGTCAGCGAACCGCCCTTGGTCTCCTTGAAGTGCTGCGCGACCGTGTCGAAGATGTGCCCGTAGCCGCCCAGCCGGATCGGGATGTAGATCACCGCGACGATGATCACGATGTAGACGAGGGCGTCCTTGACGAAGGCGATCAGTGCCGGGGCGCGCAGGCCGGAGGAGTAGGTGTAGGCGGCCAGCACGCCGAAGGCGATGAACAGCGGCAGGTCCTTGACGAACCAGTTGGCGTTCGGCCCGCCGCCGACCCCCAGCACGTCCAGCACGGCCTGGATGCCGACGAGCTGCAGGGCGATGTACGGCATGGTGGCCAGGATGCCGGTGAGCGCGACCACCAGCGACAGCGGCCGCGAGCCGTACCGGCCGCGCACGAAGTCGGCCGGGGTTACGTAGCCGTGCACCCGGGAGACCGACCAGAGCCGGGGCAGGAAGAGGAAGACCAGCGGGTAGGCGATGATCGTGTACGGCACCGCGAAGAAGCCCACCGCGCCGGTCGCGTACACCGCGGCCGGGACGGCGACGAAGGTGTACGCGGTGTAGAGGTCGCCGCCGAGCAGGAACCAGGTCACCCAGGTCCCGAAGCTGCGGCCGCCCAGCCCCCACTCGTCCAGGTGCGCCGCGTCGTCCGCGCGTCGCCAGCGCGAGGCGAGGAAGCCCATCACGGTGACCAGCGCGAAGAACAGCACGAAGACCGCGAGGGCCGGCACGTTGACGTCCTTCATCGCGCACCGCCCTTCCGGGCCGCCTTGCGGGCCTTCTCGTCGCGGTTGATCAGCAGGTAGGCGGCGACGGTGAACACGGCCGACACCGGCACCCAGAGCAGCTGGTACCAGTAGAAGAACGGCATCCCGGCCACCGCCGGGTCCTTCTTGTCGTACGAGGACACCCAGAGGATCGCGACGATCGGCACGAGCAGGGCGAGGCCGGCCAGCACCCGCTCGGGCGTCACCGCCGGGACGGGTGTCCTGGCTGGCTCGGGCATGACACGTTCGACGGCGGGGGGATCAGACGGCATCTTCGGCTCCGCTCCGGAGGGTTCCCCGTCGGCGCCGCAGCCCGGCCGGCGCCGAGCGCCGTACGGGCCCGCCGGCAGCACCATCGGTGATCGGCAGTCAGTTCGGTACGGCTGCGCAATCTAGGGCATGGGGTGATCCATGTCACCAGGATTGACCGAAGTTCCCGCCAGTCGGACGCAGCCGACCGATGTCCCCCACCGGGGCGGCGGAAAAGCGACGGCGCGGGCGAACGGCGCGCACCGCCCTTCCCGGCGCGAGCGCCCCTCTCCCCGGGGCGCGCACGCCGTCGTCCCGGGGCGTGGGCACCTCCCTCCCCGGGCGCGCACGCGGCGTCCCCGGGTGTGAACGCGGCCTCGCGGAACGCGAAGGGCACCGGCGCGCGGGTCGCGTGCGCCGGTGCCCGGAGGTGCGGTGGGGGAGTGCGGCTACTCCGGACGCTTCAGTCGGGTGATGAACTTGTAGCGGTCGCCGCGGTAGATCGAGCGGACCCACTCGACCGGGTCGCCCTCCGCGTCGAAGGAGTGCCGGGAGAGCTGGAGCATCGGCAGGCCGAGGTCCGAGCCGAGCAGGCCGGCCTCGCGCGGGTTGGCCAGGGTGGTCTCGATGGTCTCCTCGGCCTCGGCCACGGTGACCCCGTACACCTCGCGCAGCGCCGCGTACAGCGAGTTGTGCTTGGCCAGGTTGCGGCGCAGGGCCGGGAAGCGCTTGGCGGACAGGTGGGCGACCTCGATGGCCATCGGGTCGCCGTTGGCCAGCCGCAGACGCTCGATCCGCAGCACCCGGCCGCCGGGCTTGATGTCGAGCAGCGGGGCGAGCCGGTCGTCGGCGGTGATGTAGCCGATCTCGATCAGCCGGGAGGCGGGCTCCAGGCCCTGGGCCCGCATGTCCTCGGTGTAGGAGGTCAGCTGGAGGGCCTGGGCGACCTTGGGCTTGGCGACGAAGGTGCCCTTGCCCTGGATGCGCTCCAGCCGGCCCTCGACCACCAGCTCCTGGAGGGCCTGGCGCACGGTGGTGCGCGAGGTGTCGAACTGGGCGGCCAGTGCCCGCTCGGGCGGTACCGGGGTGCCGGCGGGCTGGGTTTCCGTAAGCTGCAGGAGGTGCCGCTTCAGTCCGTAGTACTTGGGGATGCGCGCGGTCGGGTCGGTGCCGGCCTGCGCCGGGAGGCTGTTCACCTCGGGGTCGTTGACCTGGGCGGTGGATCCCCCGTCGCTGCTCATCGGACCTGTTCTCCCGCTTCTCGCGAGGCTTCAGCGGCCCCGCCACATCGTTAACGGCTCACATCGTTGCATGTATGGCTACGGAACGAATACCTCATCACGCGATGAACGATGTGCGGTGTCGGCTTGATAACGGGTGGTCGAGATCGGTCGGACAGCCGTTGACAGGCCCATTGGTCTAGGCCAAGCTCCAGGCAGCTGGTCTACACCACTAGACCGGTACCTATGAATCCCCCCACCCGTTCGAAGGGGTCCGCGGCACCTTTCCCCCCGCTTTGTGTGGGTCTGCCGCTGCCGCCCGACGGGGGCAACCCAGGCATCCCTCAGGAGGATGGCGTGAAGCGTCAGCTCATCGCGGCGGTCGGCGTCGCAGCAATGGTCGTCGGCCTGGCGGCTTGCAGCTCGGACGGCAAGAAGAACGAGGGTGACTCGAAGTCGTCCTCCGCCTCCGCGGCCGACAAGTACAAGGGCAAGACGCTGAAGGTCTGGACCATGAGCGGCTCGGCCCCGAAGGGCTGGACCGACGGGGTCAAGACCGAGTTCGAGACCACCTACCCGGGTTCGAAGGTCGAGTTCGCGACCCAGGAGTGGGGCGGCATCGGCGCCAAGGTCACCGCCGCGCTGTCGGAGGGCTCGGTCGACGTCCTGGAGGTCGGCAACACCCAGACCGCCGGCTACGCCGCCTCGGGTGGTCTGCTCGACATCACCAAGGACAAGGGTGCCCTGGGCGGCGACTCCTGGGCCGCCAACCAGAACGAGTCCACGATCCTGGACGGCAAGCAGTACGCCGCCCCGTGGTACGTCACCAACCGCGTGGTCGCGTACAACAAGGACCTGTGGGCCAAGGCCGGCCTGACCGACACGCCGAAGACCCTGGAGGAGTTCTACGGCGACCTGGAGAAGCTGAAGACCACCGAGGGCGTCGTCGACCCGATCTACATGCCCGGCCAGGAGTGGTACGTCTACTTCGGTCTGCTCACCAGCGAGGGTGGCAAGATCGCCAAGAAGGACGGCGACAAGTGGGTCGGCGGCCTGTCCTCCCCCGAGAGCCAGAAGGCCTTCGAGACCTACAAGAAGCTCCAGGGTTACTCGGCCACCGGTCCGAAGGACAAGGACGAGGCCACCCCGCAGCAGAAGGACGTCTTCGGCCAGGGCAACGTCGGCACCATGATCGGCCTCGGCTGGGAGCTCCCGGACGAGAAGGCCATCCCGAAGGACAAGATCGGCTTCTTCCCGCTCCCGGGCAAGACCGCCGACAAGCCCTCCGGCGTGTTCCTCGGTGGCTCGAACCTCGCGATCGCCGCGCAGAGCAAGAACACCGACATGGCCAAGGACTTCCTGAAGATCGCCCTCAACGACAAGAACGAGGGCGTCGTCGCCGCGGCCGGCAACATCCCGAACAAGGCCTCGCTGAACAGCCAGATCACCGGTGACTTCGCCAAGGCCGCGCAGCTGGCCGCCGCGGTCGGTGCGATCACCCCGAACACGCCGAACTGGGCGAGCGTCGAGGACAACCCGAACCCGATCAAGGAGTTCCTGACCGCTGCCCTCCAGGGCGGCGACTTCGCCTCCACGGCCAAGAAGTACGACGACGAGATCGCCAAGAAGCTCAACCAGAAGCAGTAAGCACCGAGCGGCGTCGCTCACCGGCCCCCGGCGGGGGGTCGGTGGGCGACGCCTGTCCGTCGTGGGCCAGGTTGTGAGGAAGTGAGAACGATGGCTGTGCATTCGGAGCGGGTGCAGACACAGTCCCCGGAACCAGGGAAGGCTGACGTGACCAGTCTTCGGAAGAGCGCCTCGGGTGGCGGCTCGAACGGTTCCGCGCCGAAGGGCGCAAGATCCGCGGGCGGCCCCAGCCTGGGCTCACGCCTCGCGCCGTACCTGCTGCTGCTGCCGGCCACCGTGGCGACCCTGGCCCTGCTGGGCTGGCCGCTGCTCAAGACGGTCCTGCTGTCGTTCCAGAACCTCAACAGGCGCCAGCTCGTCCTGCACCTGACCGAGTGGACCGGCTTCGACAACTACAAGGAGCAGCTGACCGACCCGGAGTTCTGGTCGGTCACCGGCCGGACGGTCGCCTTCACCCTGATCAACGTGGTGCTGATCATGGTCGGCGGCACCCTGATCGGCCTGCTGCTCAACCAGCTCGGCAAGAAGATGCGGTTGGTCCTCCAGATCGCGCTGCTGCTGGCCTGGGCCATGCCGGTGGTCGCCGCGACCACCGTCTACACCTGGCTGTTCGACTCCCAGTGGGGCGTCGTCAACTGGATCCTGGACCAGCTGGGCTGGCACGCGATGCGCAGCTACAACTGGCTCAGCGACCCCTACTCGACGTTCTTCATCATCATCCTGCTGATCGTCTGGATGTCGATCCCGTTCGTGGCGTTCAACATGTACGCCGGCCTGACCACCATCCCCAAGGAGCTCTACGAGGCCGCGCGCATGGACGGCGCCGGCCCCGTCAAGATCTTCACCGCGGTGATCTTCCCGAACCTGAAGCCGTTCTTCCTGGCCACGACCTTCCTGGAGGTCATCTGGGTGTTCAAGGCCTTCACCCAGGTGTACGCCGTCAACGCCGGCGGTCCCGAGAAGCTGACCCGGACGCTGCCGGTGCACGCCTTCCTGGAGGGCTCGGCCGGCCAGCACTACGGCATCGGCTCCGCGATCGCGGTGCTCACCATCCTGATGCTGGGCGTGCTGATGGCGTACTACTTCCGCATCATGATCAAGCAGGAGGACGAGCTGTGAGGCGCTCTCTCTTCGGACGTACCTGGCTGAACGTGATCGCGGCCGTCCTCGCCGTCTTCTTCGTCTTCCCCGTCTACTGGATGTTCGCGACCGCGTTCAAGCAGAACAGCGACATCATCAGCCCGACGCCGGTGTTCATCCCGCTCGACGCGACCTTCGAGCACTTCACCACCGCGGTCAACGCGCCGAACTTCTGGACGTACGTCCTCAACAGCGTCACCGTCACCGTCGGTGCGGTGCTCGGCTCGCTGGTGATCGCGACCCTGGCGTCCTTCGCCATCGCCCGGATGAAGTTCCGCGGCCGCAAGACCTTCGTGCTGGTCATCATGATGGCCCAGATGGCGCCCTGGGAGGTCATGACCATCGCGGTCTACATCATCTCCCGCGACAACGACATGCTGAACAGCCTGGTGCCGCTGACCCTCTTCTACATGATGATGGTTCTGCCCTTCACCATCTGGACGCTGCGCAGCTTCATCGCCGCGGTGCCGAAGGAGCTGGAGGAGTCGGCCATGGTGGACGGCTGCACCCGTGCCCAGGCCTTCGTGAAGGTGATCTTCCCGCTGCTGGCCCCGGGCCTCATGTCGACCTCGCTGTTCGGCTTCATCACGGCGTGGAACGAGTTCCCGCTCGTCCTGATCCTCAACAAGGACGAGGGCAAGACCCTGCCGCTGTGGCTGTCGTCGTTCAAGACCGCCTTCGGCAACGACTGGGGCGCCACCATGGCCGCGTCCACGATGTTCGCCATCCCCGTGCTGATCCTGTTCGTCTTCCTCCAGCGCAAGGCGGTCGGCGGTCTGACCGACGGCGCCGTGAAGGGCTGAGTCCACGTGAGCATCCTCGTTCCCACCGTTCCGGACAGCGACCAGCTGCACCGTGACGCCCTGACCGTCCTGCAGCCCGGCTTCGTCGGCACCGAGCCGCCGGAGTGGCTGCGCCGCCACCTCGCCGCGGGCCTCGGCTCGGTCGCGCTGTTCGACCGCAACGTGGCCGACCTCGACCAGCTGTCCGCGCTCACCCGGGCGCTGCGCGCCGAGAACCCCGACCTGCTGATCGCCATCGACGAGGAGAGCGGCGACGTCACCCGGCTGGAGGCGGGCTCCGGCTCGTCCTGGCCCGGCAACCTCGCGCTCGGCGCGATCGACGACCCGGCGCTGACCCGGGACGTCGCCCGCGAGCTGGGCCGGGCGCTGGCCGCGGCCGGCGTCAACTACAACTGGGCGCCCACCGCGGACGTCAACTCCAACCCGCGCAACCCGGTGATCGGGGTCCGCTCCTTCGGTGCCGACCCCGAGCTGTGCGCCCGGCACACCGCCGCCTGGGTGGAGGGCCTGCAGTCGGCCGGTGTGGCCGCCTGCTCCAAGCACTTCCCCGGCCACGGCGACACCGCGGTGGACTCGCACCACGGCCTGCCGGTCATCGACGTCGACCTGGACGTGCTGCGGGCCCGCGACCTGATCCCCTTCCAGGCGGCGATCGCGGCCGGCACCAAGGCCGTGATGACCGCCCACATCATGATCCCGGCGCTGGACCCGAAGCTGCCGGCCACCCTGAGCCCGGCCGTGCTGCGCGACCTGCTGCGCGCGGCCCCGGCCGACGGCGGCCTCGGCTACCAGGGCTTGATCGTCAGCGACGCGATCGAGATGGGCGCCATCGCCGACACCTTCGGGATGGGCGAGGGCACCGTGCTGGCCCTGGCGGCCGGTGCGGACGCGATCTGCGTCGGCGGCGGGCTCGCCGACGAGGAGACCGTGCTGATGCTGCGCGACGCCATCGTGGCGGGCGTGCGCTCCGGCGCGCTCGCCGAGGAACGGCTGGCGGACGCCGCCGAGCGGGTCCGGGCGCTGGGCAGCTGGGGCCGGATCGCGGCCCAGGGCGAGCGGATCGAGCCGGACCTGGCGGTCGGCCTGCGGGCCGCGCGCCGGGCGCTGCGGGTGGTCCGGGCGCCGGGCCGGGCGGTGTCGCCGGTGAGCGAGCGCCCGTACGTGGCCTCGTTCTCGGACGAGCCGAACATCGCGGTCGGCGACGTCACCCCGTGGGGCGTGGCCGGCATGCTGGCCGACCGTTTCCCGGGCACCCGCACCCGCGAGGTGTCGGCGGGCGACGCCGCGCCGGAGCTGCTGGACGCCCTGGTCGACGAGGTGGTGGCCGGCGCCGAGGGCCGCCGCCTGGTGCTGGTGGTCCGGGACGCGCACCGGCACGCGTGGATGTCCGCCGCGCTGGGCCGCCTGGTGGCGGCCCGTCCGGACGCCGCGGTGGTGGAGATGGGCCTGCCCCAGTCCGAGCCGGTCGGCGCCCTGTACATCGCCACCCACGGCGCCGCCCGGGTCTGCGGGCTGGCGGCCGTGGAGGTCCTCACCGGCCAGCCGGGAGCGGTCGGCTGAGACGAACGACGAGACGTCACCGGCCCTGTCCGGTGACGTCGGCCGACGGGCCCGTCATGCGCATGTCGCATGGCGGGCCCGTTCCGTTTCCCCGGACGTCGACCCGTGGACCCGCCGGGTGACCGTGTTCCCTCAAGGGGGCCTTAAATCCACCTTAAGACCTACTTAGGGTGACGGAACGGCGACTGCCGGCCACGCGGTACAACAGCTCTGCAACGGCCGCCCCGACGAAGGCTTTTGGCCGTTGACACCACCTATGGTCTAGGCCAGAGTCCAGTCATCCGGTTCGAGATTCAACCTCGCCGGATGTGGTATCGGCCCACCCCGAAGCTCTTCGCCGCCCCCAGTCCGGACTCTCCGCCGCGGGCGCCAATCACGCTGCCGGCGGGCAACAGGCTCTACACCTTCGGAGGACGGCGTGAAGAAGCGTCAACTCGTCTCGACGCTCGGAACCATGGCACTGGCAGTCGGACTGACGGCCTGTTCCTCGACCGCGAAGCCCGCCGGCTCCGACGGCGCGAGCGGCTCCGCGGACGCGAAGGCCGCCGCCGGCACCGTCACCGTCTGGCTGATGGACGACGCCCAGAAGAACTGGCCGGACCTGGTCCAGCGGGTCAACGACGAGTTCGCGGCGAAGTACCCGAACGTCAGCCTCAAGCTCGCCTACCAGGGTTGGGCCGACAAGGTGGGCAAGCTCGACAAGGCGATCGCCGACGGCAACGCCCCCGACGTGGTCGAGCTGGGCAACACCGAGACCATGAAGTACGTGCTCTCCGGCGCGCTGGCCCCGGTGGACCGCAGCACCTTCGACAACTCCGACAGCTGGATCAAGGCGCTCGCCAACACCTGCACCTACCAGGACAAGCTCTGGTGCGTGCCCTACTACGCCGGCGCCCGGGTCGCCGTCTACAACGCCACCGCCTTCCAGCAGGCCACCGGCAGCGCCGACTTCCCGAAGAGCGAGGCGGACCTGACGGCCGCGCTGGACAAGATCGCGGACCGGAACAAGGCCGACAAGACCTACTCCGCGCTCTACCTGCCCGGCCCGTACTGGTACGCCGCGATGAGCTACGTGGCCGCGTACGGCGGCGCCATCGCCAAGTTCGACGGCTCCGGCAACTGGCACGGCACCCTGCACGACCCCAAGTCCCAGCAGGGCATCAGCCACTTCGTCGACCTGGTGCGCAAGTACAACAAGGGCGACCTGTCGGTGACCGAGCAGAACCAGTTCGAGGCGATGGCCCGCGGGCACGCCGCGTCCTTCTACGGCAACGGCTACGAGGCGGCCAGCGTCACCGCGCCGGTCACCGGCGACCCGAGCCTCAAGGACGCCGTCAAGGTGGCCACCATGCCCGGCCCGGACGGCAAGCCGCTGCCGACCTTCATCGGCGGCTCGGACCTCGCCGTCACCGCCAAGTCCCAGCAGACGGCGCCGGCCACCGACTGGATCCGGATGTTCACCAGCGCCAAGTCCCAGCAGGCGCTGGCCGACAAGGACATCCTGCCGAACAACCTGACCCAGTTGAACCCGCTGAAGAACAAGCCGACCACCTCCGCCGCGGCCAACGCCGTCCCGGACGCCTGGTTCACCCCGCTGGCGCCCGGCTGGGGCTCGATCGAGAAGCAGAAGATCATCCCGGACATGCTGACCGCGGTCCTCAAGGGCAAGTCGGTGGACCAGGCCACCAAGGAGGCCGACGCCGCGATCGACCAGCTGATCAACAAGGCGTCCTGACCTCACCGCCGCCCGGCCCCGGGCGCGCTCCTCCCGTCCGCGGAGGGGTGCGCCGGTGGGCCGGGCGGGGGCGCGTCGGAAGGCGCCCGGGCGTGCGGACGGAGGTGCCCGGCAGCGGGCGCGCCCGTAGGATTGCGGGACGAAGGACCGCAGCGAGTGTGCGGACTCGCCGCCGTGGAGGTCCCCGCCGGGCAGCCGCCCGGGCGGGGTCGAACCGTCTCATCGGAGGCAGACCCAGATGTCCGACCCGCAGACTGTTTCCGTCCCCGGCCGGATCATGGCGGCGGAGATGGCCGAGCAGCCGGCCGTCCTCCAGCGCATCCTCGACGAGGGTGCCCCGAAGATCCGCGAGGTCGCCGCGCAGATCGCCGCCCGCAGCCCGCGCTTCGTCCTGCTCACCGCGCGCGGCACGTCCGACAACGCCGCGCTGTACGCCAAGTACCTGATCGAGATCCTGCTCGGCAAGCCGGCCGGCCTGACCTCGATGTCCACCACCACCGCGTACGGTGCCAAGCCGGACCTCACCGACGTGCTGGTCGTCACCGTCAGCCAGTCCGGCGGCTCGCCCGACCTGGTGGCCTCGACCAAGGCCGCCCGCGAGGCCGGTGCCATCACCCTCGCGGTGACCAACAACGCCGCCTCGCCGCTCGCCGAGGTCTCCGAGTTCCACATCGACGTGCTGGCCGGCCCGGAGAAGGCGCTGCCGGCCACCAAGACCTACACCGCCGAGCTGCTGGCGCTCTACCTGCTGGTCGAGGGCCTGCGGGGAGGCGAAGGCGCGGCCGCCAAGGAGCTGCCGGGGCTGGCCGCCGGGGTGCTGGCCCGCAGGGCCGAGGTGAAGGCGCTGGCCGAGCGCTACCGCTTCGCCCAGCGGCTGGTCATCACCTCGCGCGGCTACGGCTACCCGACCGCCCGCGAGGCGGCGCTCAAGCTGATGGAGACCACCTACATCCCGGCCACCCCGTTCTCCGGCGCCGACCTGCTGCACGGTCCGCTGGCCATGGTGGACAACGTCTCGCCGGTCATCGCGATCGTCCCGGACGGGAAGGGCGGCGAGGCGCTCCAGCCGGTGCTGGACCGGCTGCGCGGGCGCGGCGCGGACCTGGTGGTGGTCGGCCAGCAGGCGCAGGTGGACGCGGCCTCGGCCGGCTTCGCGCTGCCGGCCGGCGTGCCCGAGGAGGTGCAGCCGATCCTGGAGATCCTGCCGCTGCAGCTGCTGGCCTACGAGGTCACCATCGCCCGCGGCCAGGACCCGGACGCCCCGCGCGCCCTGGCCAAGGTCACCGAGACCAGGTAGGCGTCCCGCGGACGCGAGCCGGCCCCCGGTCCACAGCCTGTGGATCGGGGGCCGGTTCCTTGAGCGGCGGAAACGTGGTTCCGGGGGTGGAAAACACTACGGGCCACGGCGCCGACACGGGACCCTCAACCCATGCGGCACCGCAGCCCGGAGCTGTCGTCGGGCGCCGGCTCCGATCGAGAACTGTGCGGGGTCCTCGATCTGCGGCGTCCGACCGAGGAGGGGCCGCGCGCGGTCAGGGCAGTTGCGCGGGGGCCTCTCCTTGGTGCCCTTTCATTGTGGACTAGACCAATCTCGGTTGTCCAGGCCTCTCGGAAAATTGGTCTAAACAACTCCGGGGGGGGGTGAGCGGGCGGCGCCGGTCCGCCCACCGGGGCCCGACCCGGCCTCCGCCCCCCTCCACTGGCCCTCCCGGGCGGGGCGCCGCAGCCACCGGTCCGCCGCGCCCCGCCCGGACCGGCGGCGCTACCCTCGCCATGTGCCCTCGTTGAACGAACTCGTCCGCCGCCACACCACCCTCACCGGGGCCGACGTGGAATGGCTCCACCACCTGGTCTCGGAGTGGCAGCTGCTCTCCGACCTCTCCTTCGCCGACCTGGTGCTGTGGATCCCCACCTGGGACGGCATCCGCTACGTCTCGGTGGCACAGATGCGGCCCAACACCGGGCCCACCTCGTACCAGGACGACATGGTCGGCCACCTCGTCCCGCGCGGCCGCCGCCCGCTCCTGGACGCCGCCTTCGACGAGGGCCGGATCGTGCGCGAGGGCGACCCGGAGTGGCGCGAGGAGGTCCCGGTCCGGGTCGAGTCGATCCCGGTCCGGCGCGAGGGCAAGGTGCTGGGCGTGATCGCCCGCAACACCAACCTGCTGACCGTCCGCACCCCGAGCCGGCTGGAGCTCACCTACCTCCAGAGCGCCTCCGACCTGGCCCAGATGATCGCGGCCGGCTCCTTCCCCTTCCCGGGCGCCGAGCAGGCCGACATGGACGCCGCGCCCCGGGTCGGCGACGGCCTGATCCGGCTGGACGCGGACGGCATCGTCACCTACGCCAGCCCCAACGCCCTCTCCGCCTACCACCGCCTCGGCCTCACCACCGACCTGGTCGGCAGCCACCTCGGCCGGGCCACCGCCGACCTCGCCCCGCCGTCCCGCTCGGCCGTCCACGAGGCGCTGGTGAAGGTGGCGAGCGGCTGGGCGCCCCGGCAGACCGAGGTGGAGGCACAGGGGGGAGTGGTCACCCTGCGGGCGATCCCGCTCAAGCCCAAGGGCACCCTGACCGGTTCGCTGGTGCTCTGCCGGGACGTCACCGAGCTGCGCCGCCGCGACCGCGAGCTGATGACCAAGGACGCCACCATCCGGGAGATCCACCACCGGGTGAAGAACAACCTGCAGACCGTCGCGGCCCTGCTGCGGCTGCAGTCCCGCCGGATGGATTCGGAGTCCGGCCGGGCCGCGCTGGACGAGGCCGTGCGCCGGGTCGGCTCGATCGCGATCGTGCACGAGACGCTCTCCCAGGCGCTGGACGAGCAGGTGGCCTTCGACGAGATCGCCGACCGGGTGCTGGCGATGGCGATGGAGCTGTCCCAGGACGGACGGGTGGCGACCCGGCGCACCGGCAGCTTCGGGATCCTGTCCGCCGAGGTGGCCACCCCGCTGTCGATGGTGCTGACCGAACTGCTCCAGAACGCCCTGGAGCACGCGTTCGGCCCGACGGCCTCCGGGAACCTGGAGGTCAGCGCACTGCGCGGACGGGCCCCGGCGACCGGCATGGGCTGGTCGGACAGCTGGAACGGCGGTGCCCGGCCGGAGGAGTACCTGCTGATCACGGTGCAGGACGACGGCCGCGGCATGCCGGAGGGGTTCGACCCGAAGACGGCGGGCAACCTCGGGCTGCAGATCGTCCGGACGCTGGCGACCGGCGAGCTGGGCGGCACCTTCGACATGGTGGCCGGCCCGGACGGCGGGACCAAGGTGATCCTGGAGATCCCGGTCCGCTGAGGGGCGGGTGGGGGCCCTGGTCCGTGCGCGGTCCGGGCCCGCTGGGCATCAGGTGTGCAAAGGCGCGCGAAGGTGCGCGAACCCGTGTGAAGGTGCGTGGTGGGGGCGCGCGCCCGCCACGGGCGCCGGCCGCGCGCTTCGCACGCCGGAGCTCGGCAGTGGCATGCGAAAACCCTCGGGGGGGGGGAGCCCGAGGAGGATCCGGGGGAGAGCCGGGGGAGATCCGGGGAGAGAGACAGAAACGAGGCCCTGTCGACCGGGGGGGGGGTGGGTCGACAGGGCCTCTCAACCCGTTCCGGCCGTCGGGGGGAGTCGGCCGGAGCGGGGGCTCTGGGTGGTGCGACACCTCGCCGGTGCGTTGCACACGGTGAGCGCCACAGCTCCACGATATTGCTCTAAGTGAACAGTATCAAGTGGCTGGGCGGGTCCGGTGTCGCAGGACCTGGCTGGGCGAGGTCCTTTGTACGGAAGGCTTCACCAGGAGGTGCAGGGAAGCCTTGATCATGTGTCGATCGGTACGGCGGTTACTGCGGGTGCTACGGCGTGTGATCGCTGCGCGATCAGGCGGTGCGGGCGCGGTTGCGGGCAGCGCGGCGCTTCATCGCGCGACGCTCGTCCTCGCTCATGCCGCCCCAGACGCCGGCGTCCTGACCGGTCTCGAGCGCCCACTGGAGGCACTGCTCCATCACCGGACAGCGGCGGCACACGGCCTTGGCTTCCTCGATCTGCAGCAGAGCAGGACCGGTGTTCCCGATCGGGAAGAACAGCTCCGGGTCCTCTTCGCGGCAGACAGCGCGGTGGCGCCAGTCCATGGTCGTCCAACTCCTCCTGCCGCGGGGGGTGGCCCGATCGGCATAATCGAATGGCTTGTGAATGTGAACGCTTTCACGAATCCCGCAACAGCAAAAGAGACCAAAGGCCCGTCGGGCCCGGGTGGTCTGTGCTGGGGGGGATTCGGCGATTCGAGGGACGCCCCGCGGTCGGCGCTCCTGTGGTTCCGGAGTTGCCGTCGCTGCGATGTGTCCCGATCGCCATGTAGAGGTTCGCAAACCTCGGGCTCGGATACAACCCCCTTCGGGGAGGAATTTTGGATTCTTCGGTGTCGCCTAGCTCACAGCCAGTACTTCTATGGAGTGAAGGGGGCTTGTGCGTTCGAGAAGAAGGAGGAACCCCCCTTCCGGTCACACAATCACACGCAGTGCCCGCCGTACGCCTGTGAAACTGACGCGACTCCTGTCTCCAAGATGGTCCCCGTCGACTTGGAACGGGGCCGGTTCCTGTGAAACCAAGGTGAAGTGTCTGACGTCGTGATAGGAGACGACGTGCTTCCCGGAGGGGCCGGCCGGAGGGGCGCCGTCGCTCGAAGTCGTGTACGACCGCAGGATCTGACGGACCGTTCGAGCCGTGCCGAACGCGGTCATCCGGGTGATGCCGAAGACGTCCAGGTCCGTGTCGAAGGAGGCGAGCGGTGAGGGGTAGACCGGACGGTTGCCGAGGAAGGTCCACGGCGAGGTGTTGCTGACTATCGACAGGACCAGGCCCGGAACCCGTTCGCGGCCCGGCAGCTCCAGCGAGACCGGGCCGGAGCGGCGCTGCTCACGCTGGGTGAAGTAGTGCCGGAGGGCCTGGCCGACGTACAGGGCGTGGGTGGACTTGCGCCCGGCCCGGCGCTGCTCCTCGACCCGGCCCACCACCCCGGCGTCGAAGCCGAGCCCCGCGGTGAAGGTGAACCAGCGGTCCGGCAGCCCGTCGGTCATCGCCTTGCCCAGCCCGATCGGCCGTTCCCGCTCGTGCTCCAGCGCGTCCAGCAGGGCGCCGGTGGCCTCCACCGGGTCGTTGGGCAGTCCCAGCGCGCGGGCGAACACATTGGTCGAACCGCCCGGCACCACGGCCAGTCGCGGGACCTTCTCGCCCGGGCCGTGCGCCAGCAGCCCGTTCACCACCTCGTTGACGGTGCCGTCCCCGCCCAGCGCCACCACCAGGTCGACCGTGCCGTCCTCCGCCGCCTCGCGGGCCAGGTCGCGCGCGTGGCCCCGGTACTGGGTCTCGGCGACCTCCAGCTTGAGATCGCTGCGCAGGGCGTGGATCAGGACGTCCCTGGTCCGGCCACTGGTGGTGGTGGCCTTGTGGTTCACGACCAGGAGAGCGCGCATGGGGAAAGCCTACGGGTCGGTACGGACCGACCGGCGGCTACCCTGCTGGAGTGACCGCAGAAACCTCCGCACCCGTACCCTCGGCCGGCTCCGGCCGCCCGGCCTCCCTGACCCTGGGCGCCGCCATCACGGCCCTGGAGGGCGCCGCGCTCGCGGTCGTCGGAATCTGGGACATGGTGGCCGCGCTGTCCGGCCAGTCCAAGCAGCTGGCGCTGAACGAGTTCGGCGGAGCGGTCATCGTGCTGCTCGGCGTGCTGCCGGTGCTGGCGGCCCGCGCGCTGCTCAAGGAGCGCCGCTGGGGCCGCAGCCCGGCCGTGCTGACCAACTCGATCTGCCTGCCGGTCGCCTACTACATGTTCGAGAGCGGCGGCGGGATGATCGCGGTCGGCGCGCTGATCGGCGTGCTCGGCCTGGTGGGCATCGGCTGCCTGCTGAACCCGAAGTCGACGGCGGCCCTGTACGCCCCGTCCGAGAGCTAGGACGCGGGGCGCGCAGGGCCGCCGTCGGAACCGCGCGGCCGCCGGGCCTCCGGGCTGAGCGGCCGTCAGTCCTACTCCTCCACCAGGAGCTTCTCCCGCAGCTGGGCCAAGGTCCGGGCGAGCAGCCGGGACACGTGCATCTGGGAGATCCCCACCTCGGCGGCGATCTGCGACTGGGTCATGTTCCGGAAGAACCGCAGCACCAGGATCTTCTGCTCCCGGGGCGGCAGTTGGGCCAGCAGCGGCTTGAGCGACTCGCGGTACTCGACGCCCTCCAGCGCCTCGTCGGTCGCGCCCAGGGTGTCCGCGACGGCCGGCGACTCGTCGTCGCTGTCCGGCACGTCCAGGGACAGCGTGGAGTACGCGTTGGCGGACTCCAGGCCCTCCAGGACGTCCTCCTCGGAGATCCCCAGGTGCTCGGCCAGCTCGTGCACCGTGGGGGAGCGGCCGTGCCGCTGGGACAGTTCGCTGGTCGCGGTGGTGAGCGACAGCCGCAGCTCCTGGAGCCGGCGCGGGACACGCACCGCCCAGCCCTTGTCGCGGAAGTGCCGCTTGATCTCCCCGACGATGGTCGGCGTCGCGTAGGTGGAGAACTCGACCCCGCGCTCGTGGTCGAAGCGGTCCACCGACTTGATCAGGCCGATGGTGGCGACCTGGGTCAGGTCGTCCAGCGGCTCGCCCCGGTTGCGGAAGCGCCGGGCCAGGTGCTCGACCAGCGGGATGTGCATCCGCACGAGCTGGTTGCGCAGTTCGACCCGCTCCGGGGAGCCCTCGGGCAGTGCGGACAGCCGGACGAAGAGCGCGCGGGCGGCCTCGCGGTCCGGGGCGCCGGTGCGGTGCGAGCCCTGGGCGGGCACGGCGCCGTGCAGTTCGGCCTCGACCGCCGGGTCCGATTCCGCCGCCGGGTCCGGCGGGGGCACGGAGGCAGGCGTCGGCTCGGACGTCGGCTCGGTGGGGTGGCTCATCCGCTGGGCGTCCTTCGGGTGCGCTTCGTCGTTGGCGGCGAGGCCGGGAACGCTCGCCTGGGTCGGTACGGCAGGTCCCGCCGTCGCGAGGCCGGTACGGTCCAGATCACTCACGGCCATTCCCCCGTTCCGTTCCGGGAGCACCGGGGCCGCGGGCCCCGGATTCGTCTCGTTGGTCGTACCGCCTGGGGTGCGGTACCGGGAGCCGTCCGTCCGTCCCCGGGGGCGGGGAGCGGCGGACGGCCCTTGCGCGGGTGCTGCTCGGTGCTGCTCGGTCGTGCGGTTCGGTCCGGCGCCCGGTCAGTGGGCGGGGGAGCCGCCGCGCTTCTTGTGCAGGCTGATCGACACGGTGTTGTCCTCGGCGACCGAGGAGTCGACCTCGCCGGCCAGTGCGGAGAGCACCGTCCAGGCGAAGGTGTCCCGTTCGGGAGCCTTGCCGTCGGTGGTCGGGGCGGAGACGGTGACCTTCAACGAGTCACCGACCAGCCGGAACTCGCAGGACAGCACGGAGCCGGGCACCGCCTGCTGGAGCAGGATGGCGCAGGCTTCGTCGACCGCGATCCGCAGATCCTCGATCTCGTCGAGCGTGAAGTCCAGCCGGGCCGCCAACCCGGCCGTCGCTGTTCGCAGGACGGAGAGGTAGGCCCCCGCTGCGGGCAGCCGGACCTCCACGAAGTCCTGAACACCGAGATCGCCGTCGATCTGGGACACCCTTGCCTCCTGGGTGACGCGCTGTGCTTTCTTGGTACCCCGCTTGTTGCCTCTTGCTACCCCCGAAGGGGGTCCGGTGCCGCGGATCCGCCATCGCTCTGCCTTCCGCACCCCGGTTCGGGAGTTACTCATGGTAAGGCATTGCGACGCAGGGTGGCAGACCCTTTGCCCGGACTCCGAGGAGCCGTTCAGCGCCGTCCGGCGGCGGCCAGCGCCTCGTCGGTGAGCCGGTAGACCGTCCACTCGTCCATCGGCACCGCGCCGATGGACTTGTAGAAGTCGATCGAGGGCTGGTTCCAGTCCAGGACCGACCACTCGACCCGGGAGTAGCCGCGCTCGACGGCGATCCGGGCGAGTTCCAGCAGCAGTGCCTTCCCGTGGCCGCCGCCACGGGCCTGGGGGCGGACGTACAGGTCCTCCAGGTAGATCCCGTGGGTGCCGCGCCAGGTCGAGAAGTTGCGGAACCAGACCGCGAAGCCGACCGGCTCGCCGGTGGCGTCGTCCTCGGCGATCAGCCCGAACAGGGCCGGGTTCTCGCCGAACAGGGCCTCGTGCAGCTGCTCCTCGGTGGCCTTCGCCTCGTGCAGGGCCTGCTCGTAGTCCGCGAGTTCGCGGATCATGGCGTGGATGACGGGGACGTCGGTGGAGACGGCGGTGCGGATCATGTGGTGAGCCTACTGCTCGGGGCCGGTCTCGTCCCAGGCCTGGACGGAGGTCTGGTCGACGATCCGTCCCTCGCGCAGGCCGGCCATCGAGGACATCAGCACCCGGACGCCGTCCGGGTACCGACAGGACTCCAGGAAGGCCACGTGGTCGCCCTGGACCACCACCTGTTCCAGCTTGTGGGTCATCTCGCGGCTGCAGACGTCCTCCAGCATGGCGCCGATCTCCTCCCGCCCGTGCACCACCAGGGGGTGGCTGGGCTGGGTCGTGCGATCGACCACGCGCAGTTCGGCGTCGTCCGCGTAGAGCGCCAGGAGGGTCTCGGCGTCGCGGCGCTCGATGCCCTCGCGCAGCGCGCGGGTGTCGAAGGCGGCGGGGGCCGCCGTGGTGGTCATGATCTCGCTCCTCCGGTCGGGTTCCGTCGGCTCGTACCTTGAGCGTACGCCCGGCCGCCCCCGCCCGGAGGAGCTCCGGCAGGGCCGGTCAGCGGGCCGGTACGGTGCGCAGGTACGCCGACAGCGCGCTGATCGCGGCCGGGTTGCGCGGGCTCTCCACCATGTCCGCGTAGTCCATGACGAAGATCCGGTCGTTCTTGACCGCGGAGACGCCGGCCAGCGGCGGGAAGGACTTGAGGAACTGCCGCTTCTCCTCGGCCTTGGGCGTCGCGTAGTCGTTGATCACGATCACCTCGGGGTCGCGCTCGACCACGCTCTCCCAGCCGGCCGTGACCCAGGTGTCGGCGAGGTCGCCCATGATGTTGGTCCCGCCGGCCTTGGCGATGATCTCGTTGGCGGCCGCGAACTTCCCGGCGGTGTACGGCTTGTCCTGCCCGCTGTCGTACAGGAAGACGGACGGGCGCCGCTCGGGCGCCGGGACGGCGGCGATCCGGGCCTTGAAGCCGGCGATCAGCTTGTCGGCGCGGTCCTTGACGTCGAAGATCTCGCCGAGGTTGGCCAGGTCGGTGTAGAGCGCCTCCAGCGGGTCCATCACGCCGCGCACGGTGCCCTTGCCGCTGCGGCAGGACTCGGTGAGCACGTAGGAGTCGATGCCGAGCGCCTTGAAGGCCTCCGGGGTGACGCCGTTGCCCTCGCCGAAGCCGTAGTGCCAGCCGGCGAACACCAGGTCGGCCTTGGCGTCCAGGGCGATCTCCTTGGTGAGCGTCTTCTTGGAGAGCCAGGTGGTCTGCTGGTAGCCGTCCTTCCAGGCGACCTCGTCGACCCGCCCCTTGTCGTCGGGCATCACGTAGCCGGCCATCCGGTCGGCGAGGCCGAGGGAGAGCATCAGCTCGGTGATGTTGACGTCGTTGGTCACCGTCCGGGCGGGCTTCTGCGCGAAGGTGAGCTTCTCGCCGCAGTTGTCCACCGTCACCGGGTAGTGGGCGGAGGCGGTGGCGGCCTCCTTCGGGGCGATCTCGGCGCCGCAGGCGGTGAGTCCGAGGGCGAGCAGGGCGGTGGCGGCAACGGCCTTGGTGCGCACGGTGGTTCCTCTGGGCAGGGGGCGGGTCAGCGGGTGGGCGGGTCAGGCGGACGGGGCGAGGCGGTCGAACAGCAACTGGACGGCGCCCGTCTCCGGGTGGCGCACCGGGGTGGCCCGGACGCCGAACACCTCGGCCAGCAGGGCGGGCCGGAGCACCTCGTGGGGCGGTCCGGAGGCGACGATCCGGCCGGCCCGCAGCACGTACAGCAGGTCGCAGTGGCTCGCCGCCAGGTTGAGGTCGTGCAGCGCGGTGAGCACCGTCGGGCCGGCCTCGCGGGCGAGCGCCAGCACCTCCAACTGGTGGGCGATGTCGAGGTGGTTGGTGGGTTCGTCCAGTACCAGCAGGCGCGGCTCCTGGACGAGGGCGCGGGCGAACAGCACCCGCTGCTTCTCGCCCCCGGACAGGCTCAGGAACCCCCGCTCGGCGAGGTGCCCCGCCCGGACCTTGCACAGCGCCTCGGCACAGCGCTCCGCGTCGCCGTCGCCCGGGGCGCCGAAGCCGCGGCGGTGCGGCAGCCGTCCCATGGCGACGACCTCGGCGACGGTGAAGTCGAACTCGGCGGAGTGCTCCTGGGAGAGCGCGGCGACCCGGCGGGCCGACTCGCGGGCGGTGAGCGCGTGCAGGTCGTCGCCGGCCAGCCGGACCGCGCCGCCGGCCGGCTTCAGCACCCTGTAGACGCAGCGCAGCAGGGTCGACTTGCCGCTGCCGTTGGGGCCGACCAGCCCGACCACCTGCCCGGCGGCGGCCGCCAGGCTCACCTCGTGGACCAGCCGGGTGCCGGCCAGCTGCACCGAGACGCCGTCGACGGCGAGGTCCTGGGCGGGCCCGGTCGCGGTGTCCACCGCTGTCACGTCGGTCATCGGGTACCTCCGAAGGCCTGGCCGCGGCGGCGCATCATCAACAGGAAGGCGGGCACGCCGAGCACCGCGGTGAACACCCCGACGGGCAGTTCGGCGGGCGCCAGCAGGGTGCGCGAGGCGATATCCACCCAGACCAGCAGCAGCGCCCCGGCGAGCGGCGCGATCACCAGCACCCGGCGGTGGCCGGCGCCGACCAGCATCCGCGCCAGGTGCGGCACCAGCAGTCCGACGAAGCCGATCGCCCCGCTGACCGCGACCACGGTGCCGGTGACGGCGGCGGTCACCACGAACAGCTCCCGGCGCAGCCGGTCCGGGTCCACGCCGAGCGAGGCGGAGGTCTCGTCGCCCATCGCGAGCGCGTCCAGCCGCCCGGCGGAGCAGGCCAGGTGGACGAGTCCGGCCGCCACGGTGACGGCGGCGATCGGCACCGAGCCCCAGGTGGCGCCGCCGAGGCTGCCGAGCAGCCACATCATGGCGTCCCGGGCGGCCTCGCCGCGGTCGGCGGCGAAGACCATCAGGGTGGTGGCGGCGGAGAAGCCGTAGGACAGGGCGGTGCCGGTGAGCACCAGGCGCAGCGGGGTGAGCCCGTACGCGGTGCGGGCGGCGAGGTAGACCAGGGTCATGGCGACCAGCGCGGAGCCGAAGGCGGAGGCGGAGATCGCCCACACGCCGAGCGCGGCGAAGGCGCCGAACAGCAGCACGGCGTTGGCGCCGACGGCCGCGCCGGAGGAGATGCCGAGGACGAAGGGGTCGGCCAGCGGGTTGCGCACCAGCGCCTGGACGGCGACCCCGCAGGCGGCCAGCCCGGCGCCGACCACGGCGGCCAGCACGGTGCGCGGCAGCCGGATCTCCCAGACGATCGCGTACGCGGAGGCCTCGCTCGCGTCCAGCCGGCCGCCCGTCAGCCCGGCGCCCAGCAGCCGCAGCACCCGGGGGACGTCGAGCCCGGCGGAGCCGAGGGCGACCCCGCAGACCAGCGACAGCAGCAGGGCGGCGCAGAGGCCGGCGGCGAGCGGGGCGACGGGTATGCGACGAGTGGGCGGGCCGACTGCACGGTCTGCGGGTGCGCGGTTCACGGGTGCGCCTTGCCTCGGGCCTCGGGTGCGCCGGGGCGGGCGCGGGCCGGAGGTGTGCCGGGCGCCGTTCCCTTCGCAGTCCACGGCGAGTTGTCGGGAGGTCAGCGGCCGAGGGCGATCGGGCTGGCGCGGTCGTACGGGCGGTACGGGCCGTGCTCACCGTTGCGGGTCAGCGCCGGATTCGCACCGGACTTCCCCCTCGGACGCCCAGGCAGCATAACAGCCGCTCAGTGCGGGTGACCCTTACCGGGGGCGGGTCGGACGTGGACGCACGACCGCCCCCGTCCGGCGGTGCGGACGGGGGCGGTCGGGGTGGCGACGCGTCAGGCTCAGGCCTGCTTGGTCTCCCAGAAGATCTTGTCGACCTCGGCGATCAGGTCCAGCAGGGCCTGGCCGGTGGCCGGGTCGGTGGACGCCTTGGCGGCCGAGGCGGCCTTCAGGGTGTCGTTGATCAGCTGGTGCAGCTGCGGGTACTTCTCGAAGTGCGGGGCCTTGAAGTAGTCGCTCCACAGCACCGAGATGTGGTGCTTGACGGCCTCGGCGCGCTGCTCCTTGATGATGATGGCGCGGGCGCGGAAGTGCGGGTCCTCGTTGGCCTGGTACTTCTCCTGGGTGGCCTTGACCGACTCGGCCTCCAGCTTGGCCTGAGCGGGGTCGTACACGCCGCAGGGCAGGTCGCAGTGGGCGTGGGCGGTGGCGCGCGGTGCAAACAGACGAGAGAACATGGGAGTCCTTCCTTAGATCGTCTTCCCGCGCCCGAGATTACCCTTCCGCCCTCGCGGTTTCGCGGTCGGGCGGCGGGCCTAGGGCAAAAGACGGACCAGGAACCGGGGTATTCCGGACATCGGACCGGTGGCGCTCCGTACGGCAGACTGGGGGCGGGCGCAGTGGGAGGAGGAGTCGTGGCGCGGAGCACGCGGCCGGAGGACGCCGGGGCCGGGGGGCGGCGGGGCGGCGTGCTGCCGTTCGGGCTGGTCGACGTGGCGGGCCCGTCGATGGTGCCGACCCTGCGCGAGGGCGACCGGCTGCTGGTCCGCTACGGCGCGCCGATCCGGCCGGGTGCGGTGGTGCTCTTCCGGCACCCCCTCCAACAGGACCTGCTGGTGGTGAAGCGGGCCGCCGGGCGGCGGGACCGGGGCTGGTGGCTGCTCTCCGACAACCGCCCGGTGGACAGCGACAGCCGCAGCTACGGCGCCGTCCCGGACGAGCTGGTGCTCGGCCGGGTGCTGCTGCGGCTGCGCCCGAGCCCGGTCTGGCTGGCGCCGGGGCGCCGGCTGGAGCGGCTGCTGCTCACCCCGCGGCTGGCCCGGGTGCCGGGCCTGGCCCGCCGGCTCGGCGCGTGGGTCGAGGAGGTCTAGGGCCAATGCCGGTGACTTTGTGGTCCATGCCTCGTTGGTCGTGGTGTGGCGAGGGTGGGGCAGGTCAAGTCGCCTGCGGGTGAGCGGTTGT